>NZ_RAWP01000090.1:0-42706 GCF_003668935.1 Corallococcus sp. AB032C
GGGGCCGGGAGGCTTCCGGGCGGTGGCGCTGGTGGGGCTCGCGGGGCTGGGCGCGGCGGTGGTGGTGACGGAGCGGTCGCGGTGGCGGGTGGAGCACGACGACGGCTTCGGGGTGTCGGTGTTGTTGCCGGACGGCTGGCGCCGCGAGGAGGACGGCCAGGAGCGGAGGGCCTTCTCCAATGGCCTGAAGGGCCTGGGGCGGGCCACGCTCACGGCGGAGGTCATCGAGGCGGGTGAGCCCGGGGACGGCTCGGCGCAGGCCCAGCACTTCCTGGATGCGTCGCTGGTGCCGGGGCGGGCGGGACCGGAGGGGCACACGGTGTCCGCGGGCGTGGTCGAGCCCGCGTCGCTGGGCGGCCGGCGCGCGCAGCGGATCCGCGCGGAGCTGGATGGGGTGGGGGGACGGACGCACCTGGTGGCGTGGTTCGTGCCCCGTGGAGAGTGGGTGTACCGGCTCGTCTTCACCTGGCCACAGGCCTATCCGGCATACGCGCGGGTGGCGGAGCGGATGACGGCGGACGTGCGCTTCGAGGAACCCGCGAGCCTGCGGGTCGCCCGGGCCCGGGCGTTGCTGGTGCCGGGCGTGGCGGGACCGCTGCGGGAGCTGGGGCATGCGCTGCGGCGGTGGGGGCTGCCGGCGGATGCCGTGGAGCCCCTGGCGTCGGCGGTGCGGCTGGCGCCGACCCAGGTGGACACGCGCGTGGAGTTGGCCCGAGCGTATTTCGAGTCCGGGCAGGTGGAGGCGGGGTGTCACTCGGCGGCGGAGGCCCGGGTGTACGGACCTTCCGACACGGGCGCGCTGGAGGCGGGCGTGCGCTGCGCGCTGGCGCAGGGGGATACGGCCGAGGCCCTGCTGCGCCTGGAAGAGGCCCGCCGCGTGGACCCTCGGGATGCACGCCTGCGCGCGGCCGAGGGCGCCTTGAAGGCGGCGGTCGAGGCGCCGGGGCCGGCTCCCCAGCGGCGGTGACGCGGAAATTCAGCGCTCGCCGAACGGGCGCACCGCGAGCCCCGCGCCCAGCATCCCCTCGTCGCGCCGAAAGAGGCCCGCGTCGTTCCGCACGCCCGTGGCCGTGAGCCGCGCGAACACCGGCGCGTCGTTGACCGCGAGGAGCACGTGCTCCAGCGCGACCTCGCCCCGCGCCCGGAAGTGGGAGCCGCCGTCGAAGTCGAAGCTCCAGCCGGCGAGCCCCGTCGCGCGCAGGGCCCACCTGCCATCCCGCGTCTCCCAGCCCGCGTCGAGCAGCAGGGACGTGAAGGGGGACACTTCGTTCCGGGTGCCCTCCGGTGAATGTCGCAGCGCATGGCTCGCGGCGGGCCCCACGGCCAGCCAGCCCCACTCCGTGTTCGTGCGGAGTGGATCCAGCATCAGTCCCACGCGGCCCGTCTCCAGGGTCCAGCCCGGGCCCTCCCAGACGCGCCGCTCCAGGTGCGCCGCGCGCAGGGCGAGGGCCACGTCGAACGGGAAGGGGATGTGCCGGGGCCGACCGATGGTGACGAGCAGGGAGCCTTCCTCCACGTGCCTGCGCAGCAGGCCGTCGTACGCGGTGAAGGTCAGCCCCTTCTGCTCGCCGCTCCATGCCTCCGTCATGAGCAGCCGGTGCGAGTTGATCCACAGCGAGTCCGCCTTGCTGTCGCTCGAGCGCACCGTGCGGACGAGCAACCCCGTGCGCACGGCGAGGGCCTCCGCGTCGTCCTGCACGCGCAGCGCGGTGCCCAGCACCCAGCCGGTGCCGGGGTCGAAGCAGGTGGGGAACGTCTCCCCGGCCGCCGTCTGGCCCTGACAGGACAGGCCGGGCGCGGTGCCCAGGAGCAATGCCAGCGCGAGCGCCACCATCCCGGGCCTAGCCCTTTCCAGGAGAGGACGTCGGCGCGGACCTCCTGGCCGGTGCCCACAGGGAGAAGCGCAGGCCCGCTTGCGCGGACCACTCCCAGCCGGCGGGCGCGTTCGCCAGGTCGTCGCGCCACGTCCCGCGTCCATCCAGCGTCACGCTCACGGGCTGGTCGTTGATGGCCAGGGCGATGACCTCATAGCTCGCGCGCAGCCGCAGCCGCTCCGGACGCAGGGGCCGGCCCTCCACGGCTTGCGCGAGCAGCACCTTCTGGGCCTCGGCGCCGAAGCGCACGTGGTGGAAGCCGTCCCGGTCCAGGGTGAGGTCCCCCTCCAGCGCCGCCGCGGGAACGAGCGTGAAGAAGCCGTTTGTCCGGTCGCGCTCCAGGGCGGGACCGGCCCGCAGGCGCACGTAGGACACGAGGTCGCTCGAGTGCCACAGGTCCAGCGTCACGTCTGTCGCGGCCACGGTGAGGAAGTCCGCGTGCACGTTCTCGCGGCGCACCTGTTCGCCGTGGAGCACCTCCATCCAGAAGCCCAGGTTGGCGTAGATGTCGAAGCGCCGGGGGCTGCCGTAGAAGGTCGTCACCCGGAAGAGCGGCGCGTCGTTCTGGCTGCGGAAGTCGTAGCGCAGGAGCGTGGCCTCGTAGGAGGGCGCGTCCCCCAGGTACAGCTCCGTCTCCAGCAGGGTCATCCGGTGCAGCCGGTCCGAGTCCCCCGGCCACTCCAGGTCCACGCCGAAGTCCACCCGCACGCGTTCCTCCAGGCGGTCCGTCTCGCGCATCCAGCGCGGCGCCCAGGCCCCGCCCACGTAGACGCGCCGGTGCAGGTCGAAGTTGTACTGGAGCACCCGCCCGCGCTCGTCGCGGTACCAACCCGGCGGCGCCTCAGCGATGGCGGGCACCAGGCGGTACTGGCGCACCATCTCCGTGGGCATCAGGTTCGGCACGCACCAGTCCACCCGCTGCAGGGGCTGGTCCTTCTCATGCCCCTCCGAGTCCAACTCATAGGCGGGCGACACCAGGCACTCCCTCTTCACGTCATCGCAGCGGGCGCGCCACGCTCCAGAAGGAACGTCGGGCGTGGGCGGCAGGGCGAGGCACCGCACCTGCCCGTCGTAGGGCTGCTGGGGAGACGACGCGTTCGGGACGGCCATCTGGAAGTCCCACGACTCCAGCGCCGCGGGCGGTTCGGGCGCCGCGGGCTGCGTGGCCTCCGCCGGTGCTTCCGGCTGCTTTTCCTCTGGTGCCGCCTCCTCCACCTGCCCCAGCAGGAGGGCACATCCCAGGGTCACCGCTGAAACCAGCATCACTGCTCCTCGTCGAAGTTGAGCGGCCCTTCGCGTTCCGGCCACGCGGTCAGGCTTGGTGATGGGGGGCCCTTACAAGGCCCGTGCCCCTGGCTGGAGCACGGGCTTTCGCGGACTTGCCCGTGCGGCTGTGCAGGCGCCTGCACAGCCCCTGTGCACGCGGAAGCGCGTGCGCTGGCGCGAGAACGACGCACCCCCTACCAGGTCGGTCGACCGGCGGGGGTGGCGGGGATATAAGCCCCCCGGCCCCATGGGGTTCACGGTGGCCCGTCCCGGACGACGAAGGAGCACGCGCGCGTGGCAAGCGACGTCGAAAAGAACTCGCAGGGGGATTCCACCTTCACCCAGGCCATCCTCGGTGATGACACCCTGACGTCTTCATGGGGGCGGCGGTGGCTGGCCCTGTCCTTCAGCGCGCGAGTGGTCCTGGCGACCGCGGGCTTCGCGGCGCTGCTCTTCGTGCCCTACCTGGGCGCGGTCGGCCTGTGGGACCCCTGGGAGACGCACTACGGCGAAGTGGGCCGGCAGATGATCCAGCGCGCCGACTACGTCTATCCCTTCTGGGAGAACGCGTGGTTCTTCTCCAAGCCGCCGCTCACCATGTGGATGCAGGCGCTGGGGATGAACATCGTCGGCGCGCTCCGGGGCGACGGCGCCATGGGCCTCTACACGGAGTGGGGCATGCGCATGCCCTTCGCGCTCCTGAGCATCACCGCCGTGGCGCTCCTGTCGCTGGCGGTGGCGCGCATCGTGAACATGCGCGCGGGCCTGGCCACGGGCTTCGTGCTGGCCACCATGCCGCTGTACTTCCTGCTCACCCGGCAGACCGTCACCGACACGCCCTTCGTCACCACCTTCGTGTGCGCCATGGCGTGCGCGCTCATCGGGCAGTTGGATGACACCACGAAGCACCGCGCTGGCTGGTGGTACGCGTTCTACGTCTTCGCGGGCCTGGCCACGCTGGCCAAGGGCCTGCTGGGCGTGGGCCTGCCCGCGGTCATCCTGGTGCTGTACGCGGCCGCTGGCGTCATCCCGTGGAACCGCGAGAGCCTGGAGGCGCACCTGCGCTGGCTGGCCAGCGGCGAGGTCCGCGCCCAGGTGCGCGCGGGCACGCGGGCCATGCCCGTGCTGTGGGCGCAGATGTACCGGATGAAGCTGGGCACGGGCATCCTCGTGTTCGCGGCGGTGGCGGTGCCCTGGTACCTGACGCTGTGCCTCTTCGATGGCGTGGACGACGAGGGCAAGCTCTTCTGGTACCGCTTCTTCATCCACGACCACCTGAACCGCCTCACCGCGGGCGTGCACACCACCACGCCGGGCGGGTCGTTCACCTACTTCATCGAACAGGGCGGCTTCGCCATCTTCCCGTGGGTGGCGCTGCTGCCCGGCGCGTTCGCGGTCGTGTCGCGACTCAAGCTGCGCTCGCGGGACAAGGCGGACCACCTGGCGCTCATCGCCGTGCTGTGGGTGGCGTTCGCGTTCTACCTGCTGGCCTCCAGCGCGACGAAGTTCCACCACTACGTGTTCCCGGTGCTGCCGGGCCTGGCCATCCTCATCTCGCTGTTCGTGGACCGGCTGTGGAAGGACGGCGTCTCCGAGCACGCCGTGAGCCTCATCTTCGGCCTGATCCTCTTCATCCTGGTGGGCAAGGACCTGGCGGAGAACCCCAAGGACTTCACCGACCTGTTCGTCTACAACTACGACCGGCCCTATCCGCAGGACCTGGTCACCAAGCCCATCGCGTTCTTCTCCTCGCGTCCGCTGTGGATGGGCGACCTGGTGACGCTGGTGCTGCTGGCCTTCGGCGTGTACCTGGCCTTCGACGCGTTCTCCTCCAAGGCGAAGCTGGAGCGCCCGGCCGCCGCGCGCGCGGTGGCGCTGGGCCTGCTGCTCACCGGCGGGGCCACGCTGGCCGCGGTGGCCACGCAGGGGCAGGTGTCCGCGATGGGGCTGTGGGGCGTGGCGCTGGTGGCGCTCGCGGGCTTCCTCATCTGGCAGGCGTCGCGGCCGGAGGAGGCGCCGGGGCGCACGGTGCTCCAGGCGGTGGGCTTCGGCCTGGCGCTGGTGGGCGTGGCGCTGGCGGTGCGCGGCTTCAAGGGGCCGCCCGCGTCGGACGCGCTGTTCAAGGCCCTGTCCGGCACCATCAACGTGAAGGTGGGCATGGGCTTCGCGTTCGGCGTGGCCGGCGTGCTGGCGGCGGTGGCCGCGCTGCAGCGCTCGCGCGTGTTGCTGTTCAGCACCTTCTGGGGCCTGGCCGCGGCGTTCGCGCTCTGGTTCAACTGGGGCCACTGGGTGGACCTGTCCCACCACTGGACGCAGCGCGACCTGTTCTGGCGCTACTACGACCAGCGCAAGCCGGGTGAGCCCATCGCCGCGTACATGATGAACTGGCGCGGCGAGACGTTCTACTCGCGCAACACCGTGGAGCAGTTCCGCGCCAACGACGCCAACACGCGCATGCGCCAGTACGCGGCGCGGCCCGGCCGCGAGTGGGCGCTGGTGGAGCACAACCGCGTGAACCTGCTGCGCACCGCGGTGGGCTCCGACAAGACCGTCACCCTCGTGGACCGCGACATCAACAACAAGTTCGTCCTGGTGACCATCGAGTGAGCATCCTCGTCCCGCCCCCGCTCGCGGAGGCCCCCGCGAAGGGAGGCCTGCGCGTCCGCGGTCTGGCGAAGCGCTTCGGCGAGCGCACCGCCGTGGAGGACCTCACCTTCGACGTGCGGCCCGGCGAGGTGTTCGGTCTGCTGGGTCCCAACGGCGCGGGCAAGACGACGACGGTGCGCATGCTGACGGGGCTGCTCAGGCCCTCCAGCGGCGACGCGGAGGTGTGGGGCCACTCCGTCACGCGCGACGGCGAGTCGCTGCGCAAGGTGGTGGGGCTGCTCACTGAACAGCCCGGGCTCTACGACCGGCTCACCGCCCGGGAGAACCTGCGCTTCTTCATGAAGCTGCATGAGCTGGACGAGTCCGTCGCGTGGCCCCGGGCGAAGCACTACCTGGATCGCTTCGGGCTGGGCGGCCGCGAGGACGACCCGTGCGGCGGCTTCAGCAAGGGCATGCGGCAGAAGCTGGCCATCGTGCGCACGCTGGTGCACGACCCGCGCGTCATCTTCCTGGACGAGCCCACCAGCGGCCTGGACCCGGAGTCCGCGCGCACCGTGCGCGACGCGGTGGCGGAGCTGGCCTCCGAGGGGCGCACCATCGTGCTGTGCTCGCACAACCTGGCGGAGGTGGAGCGGCTGTGCGAGCGCGTGGCCGTGGTGCGCCGCCGCCTGCTGGCGCTGGGCCCGGTGCGTGAAATGCGCCGCGCGGGCCAGTCGCTGGACGTGCGCGTGGAGGGCGACGCGCAAGGCTTCGTCACCGCGCTGGTGGCGCTGCCCTTCCGGCCCAACGTGCTGGTGGAGGGCGGCCGCCTGCGGGTGATGCTGGCGGATGAGTCCCAGGCGCCGGACGTGGTGGCGTGCCTGGTGCGTGCGGGGGCTCGCGTGCACAGCGTGGTGCCCGCGCAGCGGCCGTTGGAAGAGGTGTACCTGGACCTGCTGCGGGAAGAGGGGACGTGAGCATGGCCTTCCGGCCGCGACGCGCGTTGGCGGTGTTCTGGAAGGACTGGCTGGACCTGCGCAAGAACGTGGGCCTGCTCGTGTCCATGGCGGTGCTGCCGCTGGTGATGGTGACGGTGCCCATCGGCGTGGTGTGGACGTACGTGCGGCAGCCGGACCACTCGGACCTGCGCACGGTGGCGCTCTTCTACGACCCCACGCTGCCCCTGGGCGCGAGCGCGGCGCGCTTCCTCGTCGACAAGTCGCTCACCGACTGGTTCGGCATGTTCCTGGTGATGCCCGTCTTCATCCCCATCCTCATCGCGTCCCAGAGCGTGGCGGGGGAGAAGGAGCGCCGCACGCTGGAGCCGCTGCTCGCGTCGCCCGTGTCCGCGGCGGAGCTGGTGGCGGGCAAGTGCCTGGCCGCGCTGGTGCCCGCGGTGGTGCTGACCTGGGTCGCCTTCGCGCTGTTCTGCGTGGGCGTGGACTGGGTGGCGTGGCCGCTGGTGGGCGCGCCGCTGATGCCCAATGCGCTGTGGGGCTTCGGCGTGTTCGTGCTCGCGCCGCTGTTCGCCTTCTTCGGCAACGGCGTCGCGGTGCTCATCTCCGCCCGGGTGAGCGAGGCGCGCATGGCGCAGCAGCTGGCCGCGCTGGTGGTGCTGCCGCTGGTGGGGCTGGTGGGAGGCCAGGTGGCCGGCGTGCTCAAGGCGGGCCCGGGGTACTACGCCATCCAGGGCGCGGTGGTGCTGGTGCTGGACTTCATCCTGCTGGCGGCCAGCATCCGGTTCCTGGACCGGGAACGTCTGGTCAGCCGCTGGGGTTGAGTCACTGGCGGGTTGGAGAGTGGACTGCCAGGGGGCCGGCCGGACGGGCAGGCGCCCGTGAAGCTGTTATGTTCCGGGCAGGATGCCGGGGGAAGCGCACTGGCGCTTTCGCGTCGGCGGCCCCGCATTTAGGGGATGGGGTTACGAAGCTTTGAAGACCTGCCGCCCAGGCGGCCACGGAGGCGCTGAACAGACATGGGGATCTTCGACAGCATCAAGGGCGAGGCGCAGCGGAACTTCATCGCCCGCGCGGACAGCGCGAAGGGTGAGATCGTCTACAAGTATCCGGAGAAGAACGTCCGGATGAAGACGCAGCTCACCGTGGACGCGGATGAGGTGGCGCTGTTCGTCAAGGACGGCAAGGTGGAGGGGAAGCTGGGGCCCGGCCGCCACACCCTGGACACCAACAACATCCCGTTCCTGTCGCGCCTGCTGGAGAGCTTCACCGGCGGCAACATGTTCATGGCGGAGATCTTCTTCGTCTCCAACCGTGAGCACACGGGCGTGAAGTTCGGCGGCCCCATTGGCGACGTGCGCGACCCGGAGACGGGCCTGGGCATCGGCACCATGGTGTACGGCGACTTCTCCATCCGCGTGACGGAGCCGGAGAAGCTCGTGGTGGGCCTGGTCGGCATGGGCCGCGCCACCAACGAGGAGTTCCTGGGCTGGTTCAAGGGCCAGGTGCTCAAGGTGACGCGCGACCGCACCGCCGAGCTGCTGGTGAAGAAGAAGTGGCCGCTGCTGGACGTGACGAGCGGCGCCTACGTGGAGGAGATGGAGCAGGAGATCCTCGCCGGCCTGAAGCCGCACGTGGACTCCTACGGCCTCACCATCGTCCGCATGGGCAACTTCGTCGTCAGCATCAAGCCCGAGGACGAAGTCACCCTGAAGAAGCTGTCCAAGGACGTCGCGTACTCGCGGCTGGCGGGCGGCTTCCAGCAGTACGCCCAAGGCCAGGCGATGCTCGGCGCGTCCGAGGGCATGGCCAAGGGCGGTGGCGGCTCTGACGGCGCCATGCAGGGCATGGGCATGGGCATGGGGTTCGGCATGGCGCAGATGTTCGCCAACCAGCAGAACAACCCGCAGCAGCAGCGCCCCGCGGAGCCCGCGCAGGCGGCCGCTCCCGCGGACACGCGCAGCCCGGCGCAGCGGCTCAAGGAGATCAAGGAGCTGAAGGACGCGGGTGTGCTCTCCGACGAGGAGTACGCCGCCAAGCGCGCGGAGTTGATGAAGCTGCTGTAGTCCCGCTGCTTTCGCGCTGACGCATGAGGGCCCTGTCTCCTGCTTGGGAGGCGGGGCCTTCGCGCGTTTCAGGGGGCGGGCGTGCCCGGCACGGCGAGGCGCAGCTGTTCGTGCAGCGTCTCCGCGCGCAGGTAGAGGAACTGCACGTCGCCGAAGGCCAGCGTGGCGCCGTCGTGGAGCATCACCTGGGCCTTGAAGCCCAAGGGTGCGCCGTTGATGAAGGTGCCGTTCATGGACTGGGCGTCGCGCACGGAGAAGTCCCCGGCGCCCGCGTTCCAGCGCAGGGTGGCGTGGTGCTGGGAGACGGAGGGCTCCGGCACCACGAGGTCGCACGCGTCGGTGCGGCCCACGGTGAACTCCTCGCCGTCCTGGTTCGGCTGGAGGAAGTGCACCTCCAGGTTGTCGAAGTCGCGCAGCATGGCGAGCAGCCGCTCCTCCATGCGCGAGCGGTGCGCCATCCCCACCGTGCGCATGCCCACCATGCCCGGGGCCACCACGGCCTTGAAGGCGGCGTCCACGGGCTGCTGGATGAGGGCGATAGCGCCGGACGCGGCCCGGAAGGACTCCAGCGAGGCGCCCGCGAAGGGACGGAGCTGATTCACGGACACCATGGCTCGGGACCCTACGTGCAACCGGCGGGGACGGGAAGGGCCCGGTGGGGCGCGGAGGCCCTGCCTACGAGGCCAGCGGCGTGGCCTGGGCCCGGGGCATCTGGGGCACCGGGGCCGGCGCCGGTGCCGGCGGTGGGGACGGCTGCGTGGGCGTGTCGTCCAACCGGCGCAGGTCCAGCTTCATGGGCACCTGGAGCGTGGTGCTCAGCCGCAAGAGCAGCACGTCCGGCGCGAGGCCGTTCTCACCAATCGCCTGCGTCACCTCGCGCGCGGAGGGCGCGGTGCCTCGGGCCCAGAGCTCCTTGAGGAACGCGCCCGCCTCCGGCGCGTGCCACCACGCCGGGCCGAAGCGCGCCTTCAGCTGCCCCTGGAGCTGCCCCGCCAGGAACCACGCCCGGAAGCTGTCGGCGGACTGGTAGAAGTCCTCCTGGTCCACGAGGTAGCGCTCCACGTCGTCCGCGGTCATGGGCATGGCGCCCGTGCGCGCCATCAGCGCGCGGTACAGCTCGCGCGGGTCCACGTCCGTGCGGCGGTGCAGCTCCAACTGGTAGAGCAGCCGGCCCGCCGCGTGGCGGATGAGGTACAGCTTGTGCGCGCTGGAGGTCGCCAGGTACTGGGCGCGCTTGTCGGCATCCCCCAGCACTCCCGCGTTCTCCTCCAGCCACACCGGGTCCTCCATCAGGTCCTCGAAGAGCGCGGAGTACGCCTCGCCCACGGTGGGGTTGCCCAGCCGCGCCAGTTCGAAGCGCTGCTCCTGCGTGAAGGCCATGTGCAAGAGGTGCCCCACCTCATGCAGCACGCGGCCCTGGTGCAGCACTCCCGTGCCCGGCTTGAAGGACAGCCTCACGTCGGACGGCACCTTCACCGACAGCGCCAGCGGGCGCGGGTTCTTCCGCGGCAGGTCGCGCGCGTCCACCTTCACGTTGGGCAGCGCGTTCAGGTCGATGCCCAGCCCCGCCACCGTGGCCTGCGCCTTCGCCAGCGACTCGCCCTTGGGGAACGCGTCCTCCACCTCGCGCGAGCGGAACAGGCGCGGGATGTCCGCGCGGGTGATTTGCGCGAAGGGCAGCCCCAGCTCGCGCTGGGAGAGCCGCTCCATCACCAGCCGGTACGGCTCCTGGGTGGCCTGGAGCACTTCTTCCGCCAGCTGCGCCAGCCGCTCCAGGTCCGCCTGCCGCAGCTCGCTGCCGAAGGCCTCGTAGGACTCGAAGCCCATCTGCTGCACCAGCTCGCGGGTGCGTGACTCGCGGCGCAGGAGCGTCTGGTTGAGGCGGGTGAGCGCGGGCGTGGCCGCCGCGTAGAGCGCCTTGCGCCTGAGGGCGCTCTTCTCGTTGGCGAGCAGCCGCTCCAGGTCGTGGTAGCGCACCTCGCGCCCGTCCACGTTCATCTTGAGGGACGCCTCCAGGTTGGCGGAGGCGTCGTTGTGCTCGGCCAGCTCGCGCGACAGGAACTCACCGGCGAAGTGACCGTGGAGCGCGGTGAGGGCGCGCAGCTCGCGCGGGTCCTTGGTCAGGTGCCGCAGCCGGTCGATGCGCCGCAGGTTCTCCAGGCTGAAGAGCGCCTGCTTGCCGCTGTAGGTGGCGGCGATGTCCACCGGTTTGCCCTCCGTCCAGAAGTCCCAGACGAGCCGGTGCTGCTCCTCCAGGAGGAGGGCGGCCTCCGTGGACAGGGCGTTCACTTCGCCGGTCAGCAGTTCTTCCTCGCTGGGAGGGGGGACCACCACCGGGGGCGGCGCCTTGTGACAGGCGCTCAGCAAACACATGGCGGCGGCGAGGAGGGACGGAATCCTTGGGGACATGGGCCGCCCATGTTACTTCCGACCCGCCGATGCCCAACGTAAACCCATGGCGAGCGGCCCGAGGGCGCCAGGGCCTCTACTCCGCCCTGCGACAGTTCTTCGCTGGCCAGGGTTACCTGGAAGTGGAGACGCCGCTGCTCGTGCCCACGCCCGGCATGGAGCCGTACATCTCCGCCTTCGAGACGCCCTTCGTCCCGGAGACGGACCTGGGCAAGGCCCGCACGCTCTACCTGCACACCAGCCCCGAGTACGCGATGAAGCGCCTGCTCGCGCAGGGCGCGGGGCCGCTGTTCCAGATCTGCAAGGTGTTCCGGAACGGCGAGGTATCCCAGACGCACAACCCTGAGTTCACGCTGCTGGAGTTCTACCGGCCGCACGCGGACTACCACGCCATCATGGACGACCTGGAGGGCGCGCTGGCGGCGGCGGGCCGGGTGGCGGCGGACGCGAAGGAGGGTGACCCTGGCGCGGACCCCGCCTTCTTCACGCGCACGCCGTACGAGCGCGTGACGGTGCGGGACGCGGTGCTGCGCGCCACGGGCGTGGACATCCACGTGCATTCGGACGGCGCATCGCTCAAGCGGGCCGCGGACGCGGTGGGCGTGCACACCGGGAGCTCCACGTCCTTCGACGACGTCTTCTTCCACCTCTTCCTGGAGCGGGTGGAGCGGGGGCTGGGCCACGAGCGGCCCACGTTCCTCATCGAGTACCCCGCGTCCATGGCGGCGCTGTCCCGGCTGAAGCCCGGCGACGGCTGCGTGGCGGAGCGGGTGGAGCTGTACGCGAAGGGGCTGGAGCTGGCGAACGGCTTCTCCGAATTGACGGACGCGGTGGAGCAGCGCGCGCGGCTGGTGGAGGAGCAGGAGCTGCGCCGCAAGCTGGGCCGCGCCGTGTATCCCCTGGACGAGCGCTTCCTGGAGGCGGTGGGCCGCATGCCCCCTGCCGCGGGCATCGCCGTGGGGCTCGACCGAATCCTGATGCTGCTGCTCGGGGTCCAGCGCATCGAGGACGTCCTCCTGTTCCCCGCACACGGGTTCGTCTGATGCTCAAGGTGCTCCAGACGGTGTTCGCTGGCACGGCCACGGTGGGCCTCACGGGCGTGACGTCCGCGGCGGTGACGCTGCTGTCCGGGTTGGATCAGCACCCGGCGGCGGACAAGGTGCTGCGCGCGTGGGCCCTCTCGGGGCTGGCGTCCGCGGGGGTGCGGCATGAAGCCTTCGGCCTGGAGAACGTGCCCCGGGAAGGCAACGTCGTCTTCGTGAGCAACCACCAGTCGCACTTCGACGCGATGGTGAACTTCGCGCACATCGACAAGCACACGCGCTACGTCGCCAAGGCGGAGCTCTTCAAGGTGCCGGTGTTCGGCCGGGCCTTGCGCGTCGCGGGCAACATCCCCGTGCAGCGCACCGGCGGCGCGAATGACCGGGCCCGCCTCCAGGAGGCCGTGACGGCGCTGCGCGAGCGGGTCAGCGTGCTGTTCTACGCGGAGGGCACGCGCAGCCCGGATGGCGAGCTGAGGCCCTTCAAGAAGGGCGCCGCCACGCTGGCCATCCAGGCGCAGGTCCCCGTCGTCCCCATGGCCGTCGCCGGCACCCGGCTCATCCTCCCCAAGGGCGGGCGGGCCATCCAGTGGGGCCAGCGGGTCGCGTTGGTGGTGGGCAAGCCCGTGCCCACCGAAGGGCTGACGTTGGATGACCGGGATACCCTTACCCGCCGCCTGGAAGAGGCGGTGGCAGGGCTGTACGCCGAGGCGCGCGAGCGCTCGGGAGACCTTTCATGAAGAAGAGCACCCAGACCCAGTCGCAGGCCCACCCCTGGCATGGCATCTCGCCCGGGCCGGAGGCTCCTGAAGTCGTCACCGCGTACATCGAGATCGTCCCCACGGACGCCGTGAAGTACGAGATGGACAAGGAGTCCGGCATCCTGATGCTGGACCGGCCCCAGCGCTTCAGCAGCCAGTGCCCCACGCTCTACGGCTTCATCCCGCGCACGTACTGCGGCGAGCAGGTGGCGAAGCGCTGCGCGGAGCGCACCGGCCACAAGGACATCCACGGCGACGGGGACCCCATCGACATCTGCGTGCTGACGGAGAAGGTCGTCTCCAACGGCAACCTGCTGGTGCACGCGGTGCCCGTGGGCGGCTTCCGGATGGTCGACGGCAACGAAGCCGACGACAAGATCATCGCGGTGCTGGAGTCGGACCTCGTGTACGGCGAGCTCCAGTACATCGCGCAGCTGCCGCGCCCGCTGCTGGACCGCCTGAAGCACTACTTCCTCACCTACAAGCAGATTCCGGGCGAGGGAAAGCGCAGCGTCGAAATCGCGGAGGTCTACGACCGGCAGGAGGCGCTGGAGGTCATCCGCCGCAGCATGCGCGACTACGACAAGCTCTTCGTGGAGCCGGAAGCGAAGCCCGCGAAGAAGTCCGCGCCGGCCGCGCGCCGCAAGACGTCCGTGGCGAAGGCGGCGGCCAAGGGCCCCATGGGCCGCGGCAACCGGAGCGGGAAGTAGCCGCTTCCTGACGTCACGACGCGCGGGAAGGGCAGGGCCCCAGATGGGCCCCGCTTCCTTTCACGCGTTGAGCGGGCCTGTGCCTACGAGCGGCGGGCGCGCTTGGGCGCGGAGCTGGCGGCGCGCTTGCCCCGGGCCGGAGCGGGGGCCTTGCGAGCCGTCTTGGCCTTGGCGGCGGAGGCCGTCTTCGCCACCTTCTTGGAGGCCTTCTTCGCCACGGTCTTCACGCGGGCGGCGGCCTTCTTGGCCACGGCCTTCACCTTGCTCACTACTTTCTTCGCGGCCTTCTTCGCCGGGGCCACGGCCCGGCGTACGGAGGGCTTCTTGCCCGCGGCGGCCTTCTTGGCCGGCTTCGCGGCGGGGCCGGGGACGGCGGTGCCCCGGGCGGGGAGCTGGTCCACGAGCTTCTTCGGCGCGATGGCGCGGTAGCTCTCGTCGATCCACGCCTTGATGACGGGCACCGGCACCTGCGAGGCCTCGTCGAAGTGGGCGGTCACCCAGCCGCTCTTTCCCAGGCCGTACTCGGTGGGCTCGGTGAAGGGCAGCGTGAGCGCGGCGTCCTTGGAGTCGGGCAGCTTGGCGGAGAGGTTCAGCTTCTCGCCGTCGACGGTCATGAAGAGGAAGGTCTTGTCATTGACCTTCATCGCGCGGTGGCCCCAGGGGAAGTCCTCGTGGGCGCCGGGGTAGCTCATCGCATGTTCGCGCAGTACCGCTTCGACCTTCTGCGTCTCGTTCTCTGCGGGCATGGGCACCTGGCTTCGTTGTGGGTCGTGACAGCTTAACCGCACCTGTCTCATCCAGCGTATTCCCCAATGTGTCGGTTGCTGACGGAAAGACAGGTGACGGGTCACCCGTGGTTTCCCGCATCCGTCGGAGCCCTGGGTCCTAGGTACGGGGTGGGGGGCACGCATAGTCTCGGGGTCAACGATAAGGAGTCGCTTCCCGATGCCCCAGTCTCTGCTCGCCACGGATGGCTACAAGTTCAGCATGGCGGAGGCCGGCTGGCCTCTGCGGAAGGAAACGTTCTACTACTCGCACCGCAAGGGCGGGCCCCAGGTGATGCCGCTGGACCTGGCGGCCTGGGTGAAGAACCTCCTGCCGGAGCCGCAGCCGGACGACTACGCGTTCCTCGCCCGCCACGACTACGAGATGGGCGTGGGCTTCAAGGCGGCCATCCTGCGCAAGGCGCAGCTGTCCGTGCGAGCCATTCCGCGGGGCGCGCTGTTCCTGCCGCGCGAGCCCATCCTCACCCTCACGGGGCCCTCCGCGCTGGTGTCCTGGCTGGAGCCGATGCTGTTGCAGCTCAACTACCGCGTCCAGGTGGCCACGCAGGCGCTGCAGGACCGCGAGGCGCTGGCCCGGGCGCTGGCCACGGTGACGTGCGAGGAGGAGAAGCGCATCGCCCTGGAGACGCTGGACCAGGTGGGTGTGCGGGCCGTGTCCATCCAGGTGGACCCGGAAGGTTACGTGCGGCGGGTGCGGGCGCAGGTGCAGGAACTGGTGGACATCGTCGAGGACCCTTCGCGCATCTTCGAGGTGGGCCTGCGCGCGGCGACCTGTCTGGAGCAGCACGAGCTGGCCCTGCGCGCGTGCCAGGAGGCGGGCGTGCAGCGCACGAGCAACGTGGAGGGCGCACGTGTGCTGGGCATGATTCCCGTGGGCACCATGGGCCACGAGCACGTGCAGCGCTACGGCTCCGACGACGCGGCCTACCGCGCGATGCATGAGCGCCGGCCGCAGCGCTCCAGCTACCTGCTGGACACCTTCGACACGCTGACGTCGGGCATCCCCGCGGCGTTCAAGCTCATCGCGGAGGAGCCGCAGGGCGGGGACTCCATCCGGTTCGACTCTGGGAACAAGAAGCTCCAGTACCTGTACGCGGTGACACGCGCGCGCGACCTGGGCATCAAGCCGGTCATCATCCTGGAGGACGGCCTGGACGCGCAGATGACGCGCGAGTTCGAGGAGCTGCGCAAGCAGGTGGGCTGGGAGCCGACGACGCAGTTCTACGGCTACGGCGGCCACATCGTGGCGCGCACCATGTCCCATGCGCTGACGCGCGACCGGGTGGCGGCCATCTACAAGCTGTCGTGCTCGGGCGCGACGCCGGTGATGAAGTTCGGCAATGAGCTGGCGGAGGGCAAGCAGAGCGTGCCGGGGACGCCCATCATCTTCCGCCGCCGCACGGGCACGGGGCCGCTGGGACTGGTGGGGCAGGCGGGGGAGGCGACGCCCCAGGGCTACTTCCCGCTGATGGAGTCGGCCCCGTCCATGCCGACGCTGGTGGGGACCGAAGGCCTGACGCCGGAGGAGCAGCGCATCGGCTACACTGCCACCACGCAGGCGCTGGTGGAGTCCATCACCCGGCGCCACTTCCCGCAGGGCCGCTGACGCCATTGTCGCGGCGGCGCTGACGGGACTGGAGAGCACGTCATGCCGCTGCCGCTTCCCCGGTTCCACGACGACGCACGTGTCGGCCAGCTCTACCTGGAGCGCGTGGCGGAGGT
The DNA here is from genome assembly GCF_003668935.1 of Corallococcus sp. AB032C. Taxonomy (NCBI): domain Bacteria; kingdom Pseudomonadati; phylum Myxococcota; class Myxococcia; order Myxococcales; family Myxococcaceae; genus Corallococcus; species Corallococcus sp. AB032C. The sequence continues at coordinate 16,176 of NZ_RAWP01000090.1, forward strand.
CTCCCAGGAGGCCCACCGCTACGCCGCCGAGCACCGCGTGCGTCCGGCCCGAGAAGACAAGGTCCGCATCGCCGCGTTCGGCATCGACGCGCAGGTGGCCTTCTGCACGCCGGGCGCGAGCCTCTTCGTCCCGGGCGCGGTGGAGGACACGCAGCGCACGCTGCGCTGGCTGTACGCGCACCTGGACCGGCTGACGGGGCTGGTGTTCTCGCTGGACACGCACCGGGCCTTTCAAATCTTCCATCCGGCCTGGTGGAAGGACGCGGAGGGGCGTCCGCCCGCGCCCATGACGGTCATCACCGCGAAGGACGTGCGGGAGGGCCGCTGGCGTGCGACGCGCCATCCGGAAGAGAGCCTGGCGTACTGCGAGGGGCTGGAGGCGAGCGGCCGGTACGTGCTGACCATCTGGCCGTACCACGCGCTGCTGGGCGGACAGAGCCACGCGCTGGTGCCCGCGATGTACGAGGCGAGCCTCTTCCACGCGCTGGTGCGGGACACGCCCACGCACTTCGAGCTGAAGGGCGAGCATCCGCTGACGGAGAACTACTCCGTGATGGCGCCGGAGGTGACGGAGGTGAAGGGCCAGCGCGTGGGTGAGTTCAACGCGCGGCTGATGGAACACCTGCTGACGTTCGACCGCGTGTACGTCTTCGGGCAGGCCAGCTCGCACTGCGTGCTGTCCACGCTGCGCGACCTGCAGCAGTACCTGGAGCGCACGGACCGCTCGAAGCTGGGGAACATCTACATCCTGGAGGACGCGATGAGCCCCGTGCCCGCGCCTCCGTTGGAGCCACTGCCCGCGGCGCTGGACTTCCCTCGCCTGGCGAAGGAAGCGCTGGCGGCCTTCAAGGCCGCCGGGATGCAGGTGGTGCGGACGACGGATCCAATTCCGTAGGGACGCGCGGCGCTGCCGTTACCGGCCCAGGTGCGCGAGCGCCCACTTCGCGGTGGCGTCGCGCAGCGTCTCCCTGGCGGTGGCGCCGGGGCGGGCCTGTCCGTTCAGCTCCACCACCTCGCGGAAGAGGGACAGCTCCGGTCCGTTGTCCCGCTGCACGACGCCCGCGAAGAGCACCACGTGCGTGCCCTGCGCGCGCGCCAGCCTCGCGAGCGCCACGGGGCCCTTGCCCATGGACGTCTGACGGTCGAAGCGCCCCTCGCCCGTGAGCACCAGGTCCGCGAGCAGCACGCGCCGCTCCATCCCCAGCGCCCGCGCCACCAGGTCATACCCGGACGTGAGCTTCCCGCCTCCGAGCGCCGCGAGCCCGTAGCCCAGGCCGCCCGCCGCGCCCGCGCCCGGGAGGTTCGCGGCGTCCTCGTCCACGATGCGGCAGAACGTGGCCAGCGCCGTCTCCAGCTCCTCCACCGCCGCCGCGTCCGCGCCCTTCTGCGGACCGAAGAGGCGCGCGGAGCCGTCCGCGCCCAGGAGCGGCGTCGTCACGTCCGTGGCGATGAGCAGCTCCACCTGCTCCAGGCGCGGGTGCTTGCCGCTCGCGTCCACGCGCGAGAGCCTGGCGAGGCTCGCGCCCCCCGGCGGCAGCGGCGCCCCGTCCGCGTCCAGGAAGCGGAAGCCCAGCGCCTCCAGCGCCCCCTTGCCGCCGTCCGTGGTGGCGCTGCCGCCCAGGCCGACGATGAGCCGCTCGCACCCCGAGCCCAGCGCCGCGCGCATGAGCTCCCCCGTGCCGTGCGTGCACGCGGCCCGCGCGTCCCGTTGGCTCGGCGGCACCAGCGCGAGCCCCGAGGCCTGCGCCATCTCCACCACCGCCGTGCGCCCGTCATCCAGCCACGCCCAGCAGGCGTCCACCGGAGCGCCCATGGGGCCGCGCACGATGAGCCTGCGGCGCTCGGCCCGCGGCGTGCCCGCGAGCAGCGCGTCCAGCGTGCCCGGGCCTCCGTCCGCGAGCGGCGCCACGTCCAGCACCACGTCCAGCGAGGCCTGCCGCAGCCCCTCCGCCATGGCGTCCGCGGCTTCGGCCGCGCTCAAGGTGCCCTTGAACTCCTGGGGCGCAAGCAGCCAGCGTGGGGGGATCATGCTCGGGCACCTACGGGCTTGGACCGCGCGGACACGGGGGGACTCCGGTGGGCGCTCCGCCACCGCGTCTGCGGCATGGACGTCATCGTTCCTCCCGGGCCGGGGCGGTACTGACCCCGGCATACCATTCCAGGAGGGGACGTGGCCCCTGGAGCGACGGCATCACGCGTTGTGAAATCCGCTCCAACCGCAGGAGGAGCTTGGACACCTCGTCCGACGGCTGCCGGGCGGGTCCCTGGATGCGCTGACAGAAGAACGTGCGGCACCCGAACGGCCGGTCCGCGTACACGGTGCAGCGCAGGCCCGCGGCGTCCAGGTAGGGGCAGGCGCCGTCGGCGCGCGGGGAAGGAAGGGGCTTGCTGCGCTTGAGCAGCTCCCACTCCGGGAGCCACAGCCAGGGCTGGCGCTTCGTGACGGCCAGCTGGCAGCACTCACCGCTCGCGGGACACGAATACGGGGCATACGCCTCGTCCGCCTGGCGGTAGACGGTGCGTGTCTCCTGGAGGGCGCGCTCCAACGCCCGCGTCCCGGACGCGGGGGTCTCGTCGTCTGCGTCGTCCCAATCCCGGCGCGCCATGACTGAACCGTTCCCGCACGTCGGGGTCCGCTCAATGGACCCCTTGGATGGGTCCTACCCTAACTCACAGCATGCGCAGGACGAAACATTTGAGGTAGCGCGTCTCGCGCAGGTTGAGGAGGACGGGGTGGTCGCGGCCGGCGCCGCGGCGCTCGATGATCTGCACCCGGCGCTTCGCGTCCGACGCCGCTGAGGCGAGCATCTCCTCGAAGCCCTGCTCATCCACGTGATACGTGCAGCTCGCGGTCACCAGGATGCCGCCGGGGCGCAGGAGCTGGAAGGCGCGCAGGTTGAGCTCCTTGTAGCCGCGCAACGCCGCTGGAATCGCGTCCTTGTTCTTCGCGAAGGAGGGCGGATCCAACACGATGGTGTCGTAGCGCTTGCCCTCGTCCACCGCGTCGCGCAGGAAGTCGAACGCGTTGGCCGTCACGACCTCCAGGTTGGAGAGCTTGTTGGACTGGGCGTTGTCGCGCAGCTGCGCGGAGGCGGACTCCGAAATCTCCACCGCCGTGACGTGCTTGGCGCGCGTGGCCAGCTGGAGCGCGAACCCGCCCACGTAGCTGAAGCAGTCCAGCGCCTCGCCGAAGGCGTAGTGCGCCGCCATCACGTGGTTCTCACGCTGGTCCAGGAACGCGCCCGTCTTCTGGCCCTCCAGCAGGTCCGCGCGCATGCGCACCAGGCCCTCGTCGAAGGACACGGGGCCCGGCGGCAGCGCACCGCGCAGCAGGCCCTTCTCCGGGAGGAGGCCCTCCAGGTGGCGCACGCTCACGTCGGAGCGGTTGACCATGCCCTTCGGGTGGAACTGCTCCTCCAGCAGGTCCGCGATGAGCGCCTTGCGCTGCTCCATGGCGGGGACCAGGAACTGCACGCTCAGGTAGTCGCCGTAGCGGTCCACCACGAGCCCGGGCAGGCCGTCCGCCTCGCCGTGCACCAGCCGGTACGTCGTCTCGCCGGGCAGCGCCAGCTTGCGCAGCGCTTCGGCGGACTGGAGGCGCTGACGGAAGAAGTCCACGTCCACCGCGACGTCGTCGTTGGTGAGCCAGCGCAGCGAAATCTTGGACTGCTTCGAATAGAAGGCCTTGCCCATGAACCAGCCGCGGCCATCCACCACGCGGACGACTTCACCGCCCTGGAGGCCGGGGTCGCCGTTGAGGTCCGCGCGGTAGATCCACGGCGGGCCCGCGAGCCAGCGGTCGGAGCCGCGGCGCAGGAGCATCACCTGGGGCGTGCCGTCCGGGCCCAGCTCTGGCGACGTGCGGTCCGGCCGGAGCTTCTCGGGGCGATGGCCGTGCTTCTCCGGGCGCTGGCCGTGCTTCTCCGGGCGCTGGCCGGGCTTGCCGCCGCGTCCGGGGGGAGGGGAGCCGGGCCGGCCAGAGCGGGGGGGAGAGGTGGGCTTCATCGAGGCGTCTCGGGGGGAAAGAGGCGGGAGCAACCGCGCGGCGTATACTCGCAACCCACGTGAGTTACGAGTTGGTCCTTCAGGCGCGGACCCAAGGCGCCCCCTTCGACATGGCCCGGGTGGACGCCCTGCTGGCGGCACGCCCGGGGACCGACCGCTCGGACGGTGTGCGCGAGTGGGACCTGGGAGTAGGCACCGTGGAGGTACTACCCCTGCGCGACGGCAAGCGGGTGGTGGGCGCGGAGCTGCGCGTGCCGCTGGTGGACGATGAAGAGCTCATCCGCGAAGTCCTGACGGAGGCCGCCGGGCTGGCCCACCAGGCTCAGCTCCGGCTGTTCGACCCTCAGCTGGGAGAGGTCCTCACGGGCTCCGCCACGGAGCGGGTGGTCGAGCAGTACCTGCGCACGGAGCACTACCGGCGCACCGCGAAGCCCATGGAGATTACCCCCGGCCTGGCGGAGACAATGGACCGGGCCGAGCGGGTGCAGTCGCTGGGCCTGCCGTCCGAGCGCATGTCGCTGTCGTCGCGGCTGGTGCTCTTCGCGGTGGGCGGCTTCGCCCTCCTCTTCTTCGTGATGCGCTTCCTGATGGAGAAGCTCAACGGGGAGTGAGCCGGGGGGCGCCGGGGACCCTGGAGGGCGGAAGACACGACGTGTCCGTCCAGCAATGAGCGCTGGAGTGAATCTGGCGTTAACGTGCCAGCGTGCTCAAGGCCCTCGTCATCGTCTGCATCCTGTTGCCCCTGGCGGAGCTGTACCTGCTGATCACCCTGGGGCATCACATCGGGTTGGGGTCCACGCTCGCGCTGCTGGCGGTCTCCGCCGTGCTGGGGAGCCTCATCGCCCGGAGGCAGGGCGAGAAGGTGTTCCGCAACTGGCGCGAGGCCATGGCGGGCGGCGGCGTGCCCGAGGAGGGCCTGCTCAACGGTGTGCTGGTGATGGTGGGCGGCGCGCTGCTCATCGCGCCTGGGTTCATCTCGGACCTGATGGGGCTCTCGCTGATGGTGCCGCCGGTGCGCCGCTGGGTGACGGCGCGGGTACGGCGCTCGCTGGAGAAGACGCTGCGGTCGGGCACCGTGCGGTTCACGCAGGTCGGGCCTGTTCCGGGCGTGGATCCGTTCGAGGACGCCCGGCGCTTCGACGCGCAGGAGACGCCCGCGAAGGTGGAGCCCTCGCCCTCGGAAGAAGGCCCCTCCACCTTCCGCCGCCCCCGGAGCGAAGGGGGCGAGGTGGACGCGGAGTTCACCAGCGACGAGGAACCCCGGGGCTGACGGGTACGCGCTGGGGCGAGCCGTTCCAGCGAGGTGTCACGGGCGCGGGAGCCGGCATGGGCGCGGGGGCACCGGGCTCGGGTTCGGCGGACATGCCCAGGGCGATGCGGGCCTCGGTGGCGTAGCGGCCGTTGGGGAACTCGCGGAGGTACTGGCGGAACTCGTCCTCCGCGTCCGCGGGCAGGTGCTGCCTGTTGAGGCAGCGGCCGCGCAGGATGCGGGCCTGTTCACGGTGGCTCGTGCGAGGGCTGGCGGCGGCGATCTCCCCCAGTCCCACGAGGAACTGCCCGCACGTGGTGGGGGCCGTCTGGACCTTGGCGTAGCCGAGGAAGCGCTCGTCGGAGTCGTCCGACATCAGTCCGCCCGGAACGAGCGCCCCCAGCGTCTTGCGCTTGCGCGGCTCCGCGGGCGTGGCCGGAGCCATGGAGGGAGCCTGCACGGCGCCCGGCACGGGCGCGGAGGACGCGAGCGAACCCGCTGAAGCGCCAGGGTAGGGCGCGAAGTCGTCGGACGGGGTGGGCTCGCGCGGAGGCACGGCCTGGGGAATCTCCGTGTTGGGAGCGTGCGCCTGGGCCAGGGCCTCGCCTGGCGAGGGCACCGCAGGGGCCTGGGCGACGGCGGTGCGAGGCGCCTCGGGAGCCGGAGCATCAGGCGCCTTCTGGGCGACGGCCTGCGACGGCGCGGCGTTGTTCTCCACGGGCTGGGTGCCGGGCGTCTTCTGGGCGACGGCCTGCGACGGCGCTGAGTTGTTCTCCCCGGGCGAGGAGCCGGGAGCCGGCTTGATCGCCTCCGAGGGCGCGGAGTGGGTGGCAACGGACGGGCTCACTTCGACGCGCGCCGGTCCCTTCTTCGCGGGCACGACGCTCGCGACCACGGCACCGGGCTCCGCGGCCCGCAGGTCTCGGAACGCCTGCCGGTCTCCGGCGGAGAGCGCGCGAGGCTTCAAGGTTTCACCCGTGCCCGCGAGCTCCACGCGTTCGCCCGCGTCCACGAAGCGCGGAGGCTGACCCTCCGCGTCCACGCGCACGCGCCCTTCGAGCACCGCCACCGCGGCTCCAGCCGCCGTGCGCTCCACGGAGAAGACCGTCCCCACGACGGACACCCGCAGGCCCGCGGACTCCACGAGGAACGCGTCGCGCCGCGCATGCGAGGCATTCACGGACAGCCGTCCCTGCTGGACGGTCAGGTGCACGGCGTTCGACTCGGCGCGGGCGAACACCACGTCCGAGCCCGCCGACAGACGCACGCGGCTCTCATCCGGAAGCCGCAGCACGGCCGACGCCTTCGGAGGCGTCCGCACCGCCATGCCCGAGCGCAGCCGCATCCCGGCCGCCAGCGCATGTTCCGCACCGGTGGCCTCTCGCACCACCGCGCCGGTGACACGCTCCGCCTCCGTGGTGGACGCAGCCTCCGAATGAGCCGCGACCGCTTCCTGCTTCGCGGGCGCCACCTCTGGACGGGCCGGGACCGCTTCCTCCGTCGGCGCGTGGGAAGCCCCCGTGCCAGCAACCGCCTCCGAAGGAGGCGTCCGCACCGCGACGGGCGTCGTGTTCCCCTCCTGCTTCCAGCGCCCCCCACCCAGCCACACCACCAGCGCGACGGCGCAGGCCCCCGCGAGCGTCATCGCCCACGGCGACAGGAACCGCCGCTCGGGCACCGCCATCCGCTTCGCCGCGGCCGCCTTCAGCTTCGCCCCCGTCTCCTCCCACCGCACGGAGGGCTCCACGGAGCGCGCCGTGTGCAGCAGCGCCCGGGCCTCCACCACGCGCTTCCACTCCGCCGCGCACGCGGCGCACTCCGCCACATGCGTCTCCACGCGGGCCTTGCCGGCGGCATCCAGCTCCCCCGCGGCCAGCGCCCACAGGGCCTGTGTCTCATGACCGGCCATGGGAACCTCCCATCGGCCGGGCGACGACCAGACGCTGCATGGCTTCGGTGAACTCCAATCTCGCGTGGTGCAGGCGGCTGCGCACGGTGTTCGGAGAGCTTCCCACGGCGAGGGCAATCTCGTCCGGGCTCATGCCGCACAGCTCGGCGTAGACGAAGACGATGCGCTTCTTGGGCTTGAGCTTCTCCAGCGCCGCCTCCACCAGCCGGGCGGCCTGACGACGCTCCGCGGCACGCTCCGGGTCCTCCCCCGTCGCCACCATCTCCGGCGGGTCCGCGAAGGAGTCCTCTGGCCGGCGCCGCTTCCACCTCAGATGGCTGAGCGCCACGTTGGCGCACACCCGATAGAGGAACGTCTTGAAGCGGGACTCCCCCCGGAAGCCCTTCACCGCCGTGAGCAGCCGCAGGTACGTCTCCTGAAGGAGGTCGTCCACCTCCACGCGGTTGCCCACCAGGTGGCGCAGGGTACGCGCCGCGTCCAGCTTCGTGGCCTCGTAGAGCTGCTCGAAGGCGGTCAGGTCCCCCTGTTGGACGCGCTGGACCAGGAGCCGCAGGCGGGCCTCGTCCGCGGAAGCCGGGCCACGCGCGTCCGCCACGTCCACGCCGGACTCCGGCGGGACCGCGGACGCCCACGTGCGCGCTCCTCGGCTGAACACCAGGCCTTCTCCTTCAGGGCGACGCCGGACGTCCCCTTTCTCCAGGAACGCCCTCCAGTCTGTGTCGGTGGTCCAGACGAGCACACTGCCTCCGTGCCCCTGGGTCTCCGGAGAGACGAAAAAAGATCAAAATTATTTGATCAATCTGGCCGCCTCTTGCGTCGAAGGCTCTCGAAATCGGATGACCCCCCCGGTGGCCGGTCCGGACCCATCCCCTTCTTTGGAGCCCCCACTCATGAGGAACATCACGCTTCGCGGCACATTGGTCGTGCCGTTCCTTGCGCTGTTAGGCCTGCTGTCGGGTTGCATCCTGGAGACGAACGGCGGCGGGTACTGGCCCGACGACGACTACGACTCCAGCTACGGCTGCTCCACCACGTCCGACTGCGGCTCGAACCAGTACTGTCACTCCGGTAGCTGCTGGGACCTGAACTCCGACTCCAAGAACTGCGTCTACTCCAGCGAGTGTCCCGGCACGCAGATGTGCATCAACGGCTGGTGCGCCCAGTCGTGCTACCGCGACTCGGAATGTGGCGCGAACGGCCGCTGCAAGGACAACTTCTGTACCTCCTCCGGCACCAAGCCGGACGCGGGCACCACGGACGGCGGCACCAAGCCGGATGCCGGCACCAAGCCGGACGCGGGCACGGACGGCGGCACCAAGCCGGACGCGGGCACGGACGGCGGCACCAAGCCGGACGCGGGCTCCGACGCCGGCACCGCGGTCTGCCGGGTCAACTCTGACTGCGGCGCGGACCACTACTGCATCAACGGCGCGTGCCGTCAGCAGTGCGACAGGGACGACAAGTGCGGCCCGGGTGGCCTGTGCGTCCAGGGCCTGTGCCAGAAGCCGCCGACGGACCCGAACGCGTGCACCACGGAGGCCCAGTGCCCCTCGGGCCGCGACTGCGTGAACGGCCAGTGCCGCGCGCCCTGCTCCTCCACGACGGAGTGCTCGGCGGACACCAAGTGCGAGGTGGGCTACTGCCTGCCCATTCCGTCCGGCGGCCAGTGCAAGGCCAACTGCGAGTGCCCGGCGGGCCAGGTCTGCAACAGCGGCCAGTGCAAGTCGCCGCAGCCGGACCCGGGCCAGGCGTGCCTCGCCAACTGCGACTGCCCCTCCGGCCAGGTGTGCACGAGCGGTTACTGCAAGGCGCCGGTGCCGGACGCGGGCTCGGGCAGCAACTGGTCCTGCACGGTGAACTGCGAGTGCCCGTCCGGTGAGGTCTGCACCAGCGGCAAGTGCAAGCTGCCTCCGCCGCAGCCGTCGAACGACGCGGGGACGTCCGGCACCGTGTGCCGCGCCAACTGCGAGTGCCCGGCGGGCCAGGCCTGCAACAGCGGCCAGTGCAAGCCGGTGAACCACGGCTCCGGCAAGGTCTGCCAGGCCAACTGCGAGTGCCCGTCCGGCGAGCGCTGCCAGGACAACGTCTGCTGGCTGTAGCCGTCAGCGGCTGAAGCTCACCGCGAGGGGGCCACCATGCGCCAGCATCGGTGGATCTCCTTGCGGTGGAAGTCCTCGGGGATGGAGCGGGGGGTGATTTCCTCCACCTGCGCCATGTCCCGGGTGGCGGAGTCCTTCAGTTCGAAGCCCAGGAAGTTGGTGGAGAAGTAGAGGACGCCTCCGGGGGCCATGAGCGCCCGGAGGTGTTCCATCATCCGCACGTGGTCGCGCTGCACGTCGAAGTTCCCCGACATCTTCTTCGACGTGGAGAACGACGGCGGGTCGCAGACGATGAGGTCGTACTTGTCGTCCCCGTGCTTCGCCTGGTCCTCCAGCCACGCCTTCGCGTCCGCGCGGATGAGCACGTGGCGCGGGTCCGCCAGGCCGTTGAGGACCAGGTTGTCCTCCGCCCAATCCAGGTACGTGTTGGACAGGTCCACGCTCACGCTGCCCGCCGCGCCGCCGGCCGCCGCGTACACGGTGAACGCGCCGGTGTAGGCGAAGAGGTTGAGGAAGTGCTTCCCCTTGGCTTCGCTGCGCACGCGAGCGCGGGTGTTGCGGTGGTCCATGAAGAGGCCGGTGTCCAGGTAGTCGCCCAGGTTCACCCAGAACTTGAGGCCCTGCTCCTCCACCACCAGCCGTTCGCTGCCCTCTCCCACGCGGCCGTACTGTGAGCGGCCCCAGGGCTGGGGCGTGTGCGTCTTCACGGATGTGCGCTCGGGCGGCACGCCTAGCACTGCGGTGACGGCGGCGAGCACTTCCGCGCGGTCCGCGTCCGCGTTCGCGCCCTTCGCGTGGGCCTTGCGGCGCGGGAACTCCACCACGTGGGCGTGGTCGCCGTAGAGGTCCACGGCGTAGGAGTACTCGGGGATGTCCCTGTCGTAGACGCGGAAGGCGGTGAGCCCCTGCGCGCGAGCCCACTTGCGCAGGCGCTTCGCGTTCTTGCGCAGGCGGTTCTCGAACATGCCCGCGCCCTGCGTCTCCTGATTGCCTTCGTCCGCCATGGCTCCCCTCATATTGCAGGCCGCCCCGGGGGCGGGGGAAAACCATGGCCCATGAGCGTGCGCGTCGAGAAGAACGGCCCCGTCACTACCGTCATCCTCCACCGGCCGGAGGTCCGCAACGCGGTGGATGCCGACACGGCGCGCGAGCTGGCGGACGCCTTCCGTGCCTTCGACGCGGACCCCGACGCGCGCGTGGGCGTGCTGTACGGCGACGCGGGCACCTTCTGCGCGGGCGCGGACCTGAAGGCCGTGTCGGAAGGGCGCCTGTTGCGTCTGGAGCCGGATGGCGACGGGCCCATGGGGCCTTCGCGCATGCGGCTGTCCAAGCCGGTGGTGGCGGCCATCAGCGGCCACGCGGTGGCGGGCGGCCTGGAGCTGGCGCTGTGGTGCGACCTGCGCGTGGCGGAGGAGGACGCGGTGCTGGGCGTCTTCTGCCGCCGCTGGGGCGTGCCCCTCATCGACGGAGGCACCGTGCGCCTGCCCCGGCTGATTGGCCTGTCTCGCGCCCTGGACCTCATCCTCACCGGCTGCCCCGTGTCGTCTGCCGAGGCGCTGGGCATGGGCCTGGTCAACCGCGTGGTGCCGAAGGGCGAGGCCCGGAGCGCCGCGGAAGCGCTGGCCGCCCAGATTGCCGCCTTCCCCCAGGCCTGCATGAACGCGGACCGTGCCTCCGCCTACGCCCAGGGCGACCTGGCCTTCGAAGACGCGATGCGCCAGGAGTTCGGGGGCGGGATGAAGGTGCTCCAGTCGGAGTCCATCCCCGGGGCCACGCGCTTCGCGAAAGGGGCGGGCCGGCACGGCCGCTTCGAGTAGGACGACTCCGGGACAGGCCGGGGACGCTGCGCGGCCGGTGGGACTGTGTTAGTTCGCGAAGCCATGCGCTTCGACACGCTCGCCATCCACGCCGGCCAGGAGCCGGATCCCACCACCGGCGCCATCATGACGCCCGTGTACCTGACCTCCACCTACGTCCAGGACGGGCCGGGGGAGCACAAGGGCTACGAGTACAGCCGCACGCAGAACCCCACGCGCAAGGCGCTGCAGGACTGCCTGGCCGCGCTGGAAGGCGCGAAGTACGGCGCCGCGTTCGCGTCCGGCCTGGCCGGCACGGACATGCTGATGCACATGCTGGAGGCCGGTGACCACGTCATCGTCTCCGACGACGTGTACGGCGGCACCTTCCGCATCTTCGACAAGGTGTTCAAGCGCTCCGGCCTGAACTTCTCCTTCGTGGACCTCTCCAAGCCGGAGAACTTCGAGGCGGCCATCACCCCGAAGACGAAGATGGTCTGGGTGGAGACGCCGACGAACCCGATGCTCAAGCTCATCGACCTGGCGCGCATCGCCGAGGTCGCCAAGAAGCGCGGCATCATCTCCGTCGCGGACAACACGTTCATGACGCCGTACTTCCAGAAGCCGCTCGACCTGGGCTTCGACGTCGTGGCGCACTCCACGACGAAGTACCTGAACGGCCACAGCGACGTGGTGGGCGGCTTCGTCTGCACCAGCCGCGATGACATCGCGGAGCGGATGTACTTCCTGCAGAACGCGGTGGGCGGCGTGTCCGGCGCCTTCGACAGCTTCCTCGTGCTGCGCGGCGTGAAGACGCTGCACGTGCGCATGGACCGCCACGCGCAGAACGCGATGAAGGTGGCCCAGTACCTGTCCACGCACAAGCAGGTGAAGAAGGTCACCTACCCGGGCCTGGAGACGCATCCGCAGTACGCGCTCGCGAAGCAGCAGATGACCGGCTTCGGCGGCATGCTGACGTTCGACATCCACGGCGGCCTGGAGGCGGCGCGCACCTTCCTCAAGACGGTGAAGGTCTTCGCCTGCGCCGAGTCCCTGGGCGGCGTCGAGTCCCTCATCGAGCACCCCGCCATCATGACCCACGCCTCCGTCCCCAAGGAGATGCGGGAGAAGCTGGGCATCCTGGACGGCTTCATCCGCCTGTCCGTCGGCATCGAGGACGCGCAGGACCTCATCGACGACCTCGCGCAGGCGCTCGACCGCGTGAAGTAGTCGGCGCGCTCGCTCGCGCTCCAGGCGGCCTGGCCTGCCCTCCGGGGCAGGGGGAATGTTGGTTGGAACACAACGTTTCCGGCGCGATGCGTAACCGACTGCTTGGCCCCACCTGCCTCCTGGGCGCGTGGCTCGCGACTGGCTGCGAGTCACCGCCCGCTCCCACTGACTCCGACGTTCCTCCGGCCGCGCTGCCGGAGTCGCTCTCCGCGTCCAACTGCAACCAGCTCACCGCGAAGGCCGTGACGGCCAGCGGCGACGACGGCAACGTTGCCGGCAACACGCAGGACGACGACCTCGCCACGCGCTGGAGCGCGCAGGGGACGGGCGTCTGGCTCCAGATGGACCTGGGCTCGGCGCAGACGCTCACGGGCACCACCATCGCGTGGCACCGGGGCAACGAGCGCCAGAACCACTTCGTCGTCTCCACGTCCACCGACGGCGGCACCTTCACCCATGCGTACGCGGGTGACAGCGCGCTCAACGCGTCCGCGCAGACGGTGGCGTTCTCCTCGCGCAGCGCGCGCTACGTGCGCATCACCGTCAACGGCAACACGGTGAACGACTGGAACTCCATCGCGGAGGTCCGTGCGTGCGCTGCCAGTGCGCCGCCGTCCTCCAGCGACTCCGGCCCCACGCTGCCTCGCCTGCCATACCTCCAGAGCGTGAAGCAGACGTCCGCCATCGTGGCCTTCCGCACCGCGAGCACCTGCAACCCCACGGTGCGCTACGGCGAGGGCACCAGCCTCACGTCCTCCGTCAGCGCGGGCATGTCCGGCACGCGCCACGCGGTGAAGCTGGACGGCCTGTCCGCGGGCCGCACCTACGGCTACGTGGTGGAGGCCTGCGGCAGCAAGACGGGTCTGCGCGGGTTCCAGACGTCCACGACGTCCTCGGCCACCAGGGCGCACTTCACCGCGATGGGTGACTTCGGCACCGGCGGCAGTATGCAGGCGAAGGTGATGGCGGTGATGAACACGCCGCAGTGGCGCTCGGAGCTGCTGCTGGCCCTGGGCGACAACGCGTACCCGAACGGCACGGACGCGGAGTTCCAGGAGCACCTCTTCAAGCCCATGGCGGGCCTCCTGCGCGAAGTGCCCATGTTCGCCACGCCCGGCAACCACGAGTACGTGACGAACCAGGCGCAGCCCTACCTGGACAACATGTACCTGCCGGCCAACAACCCGCAGGGCTCCGAGCGCTATTACTCCTTCGACTGGGGCCCGGTGCACTTCATCTCCCTGGACTCCAACTGCGCGGTGGGTCTGGCGTCGGCGGACCGGTGCACGCTCGCGGCGCAGAAGGCGTGGGCGGAGTCGGACCTGGCCGCGAACACGCGTCCGTGGACGGTGGCCTTCTTCCACCACCCGTCGTGGTCCAGCGGTGAGCACGGTTCGCAGCTCACCATGCGCCGACAGTTCGGCCCGCTGTTCGAGAAGTACGGCGTGGATCTGGTGCTCACCGGACATGACCACGACTACGAGCGCAGCAAGCCCATGTACGGCGACAACGTGGCCTCCAGCACCCAGCGCGGCATCCCGTACCTCGTGGTGGGCAGCGGTGGCGCCACGCTGCGTCCCTTCGCCACCAGCCAGCCCGCGTGGACCGCGCTGCGCGACAACCAGGCCTACGGCTTCCTGGACGTGACGGTGGACGGCGGCACGCTCACCGCGCGGCTGATCACCTCCAGCAACACCGTGCGCGACACGCTGACGCTCAAGAAGACGTTGGCCAAGGCTTCGGTCCGCGGTGTCCAGGCCAGCGCGCTGGAGGCGGATGAAGCCGCGGCGGAGGAGGCGCACGACACGCCGCCGGGCCCCACGGACGACCGCGCGGAGCCGGCCTTGCGTGGCCCCGTTCCTCCCGCGGACACGCCGGAGTCCGTGGCCGACCCTGAAGAGCCGCTTCCGCAGTAGCCGCGAGACCCGCCGGAGGGTAGGGAAGGGCTGAACCGCCGGCGGGCCCGGCACCAACGGAAGGGACACCATGCGCTACTTCGAGGACTTCCCCGTCGGCGAAATCATGGAGCGGGGGCCGTACGTGGTGACGCGCGAGGAGATCATCGCGTTCGCGCGCCAGTTCGACCCCCAGCCCTTCCACATCGACGAGGACGCCGCCGGCAAGAGCATCTACGGCGGCATCATCGCCAGCGGGTGGCACACCGCCGCCATCTGCCACAAGCTCATGGTGGAGGGCCTGCTGGGCCAGGCCGCCGGCATGGGTTCACCGGGCCTGGACGAACTGCGCTGGAAGAAGCCGGTGCGTCCCGGTGACTCGCTCCGGATCCGCATCGAGACGCTGGAGGCGAGGCCCTCCACGAGCAAGCCGGACCGCGGCGCGCTCAAGCTGCGCCTGGAGGTCGTGAACCAGAATGGCGAGGTGGTGATGACGGAGGTGGCCAACGCCCTCTTCGCCCGCCGCCCGCCGTCCCCCTGACGGTTCAGTCCACCTTCACGGTGCGGTCCGCGACACAGCGGGCTTCGAGAATCGTGGCGGCCATTTTGAGTTCCGGGGCTGACCTGGGTTACCAATACGCCCAAAGGAGAAGCCCATGTCCAATACCAATGAGGTCGTTCCTCCTCCGGCGCCCAGCCGGCTGAAGCGCCCCGTGGAAGTGGTGCGCGCGGAGCTGCTGGCGGATGCCGACGTGCAGCAGCAGGCGGAGATGCTGAAGATCCCCGTCGCGCAGTACGTGGAGAAGATCCTCGACTACGCCATCCACCCGGACAAGCCGCCCCAGCTGGAGATCATCCCCGACGAGGAGCTGAAGGCGCGCGACCCGAAGATCCCCACGGTGGATGAGATTGGCACCCACCTGCAGAAGATCATCGACGGGGAGATCTCCATCAGCCCCGCCCAGCAGCGCGACGGCTTCAGCAGCGACAAGAGCCACGAGCAGCGCTACAGCGCCGCGCTGGGCGCCACCGCCAAGCCCGGCCAGACCGTGGCCCCCAAGCCTGGGGCCGCCGTGGATCCGGCGGAGGCCAAGAAGGGCCCCATCCGGGGCTGAGCCGTACTTCCAAGGCCCTGGAATCACAGGGCTTTGGGGTGGGTCACTCGGATAATCCCGGAACCGGCAACTTCTCCGGCGTTCCTCCGAGAATCCCACTGTCAGTCTCACTTCGAGGGCCCGCGCGGCCCTCCACGAAAAGGATCAGACCATGGGTGGCATCGGCAAGGCTCTCGGCAAGGTGATGGACATCGTCAAGCCGTTCGTGTCGGCGGTGAACCCGCTGCTCGGCGCGGCGATGGGCTTCGCCAGCGGTCTGATGCAGGGCAAGAACCCCCTCCAGGCGCTGCTGGGCGCGGCCACCGACCTCATCCCGGGCGGCGGCGTGCTCAAGAACGCGCTGGGGGCCTTCGCCGGCTCCGGCCTGATGGATGGCGCGGGCGGCAACAGCCTGCTGTCCGGCGCGCTGAACCTGGCGAAGGGCAAGAGCAAGGTCACCGACATCGTCGGCGACCTGTTCAAGGCCACCAAGAGCAACCCGCTCACCAACCTGGGCATGAACAACGCGACCGAGCTCGCCGCCCAGAAGATGTCCACGTTCCTCTCCTAGTCCATGAAGGCCGTCCGCTTCGACCCCAAGGTCCACCACGAACTGCTCAACCTGTGGCGCAAGCCGTGGGATGAGACGATGACGCCGGAGGCCCTGCCGGAATACGGCTTCGTGGTGCCGGAGAAGGCGGCGGGCTTCCTGTACCGCACGGACAGCTCGGTGGCGCTGATTGAAGGCATCATCGCCGCGCCCGGGCTGACCAAGGAGGACCGCAACGAAGCCGTCAACGCCATCGTCGCCGCCGTCCGCGACGAGGCCCGGAAACAGGGCTTCAAGCTGCTGCTGGGCTACTCGCAGCTGGACGCCATCAAGAACCGCGCGGAGCGCTTCGGCTTCATGCACGTGGGGCCGGGCTACCACATGGTGGCCCTGGACCTGACGAAGCCGGACCCCGCGGGACTCTGAAGAACCCGCAGCACCGCTCAAGAAACACGACGGGCCCGAAGGGAGGATGTCCTCCTCCTTCCGGGCCCGCGGTGTTTCAGGCGCTCGCGCCCGCGGCCTTAAGAGGCCGTGCGGTGCAGGTGGTCGATGAGGTCGATCTTCGTGACGATGGCGATGACGGTCTCGCCGTCCTTCACCACGGCCACGTTGTCGCGCGCGAAGATTTCACGCAGCCGGTCGATGCTGGCGTCGGCGGACACGGCGCCCTGGAGCGGGGCGACGATGGGGTCGATGGCGTCCTGGAACTTCACCTTGTTGGCGACCAGGGCGTTGAGCAGGTCGTACTCGTGCACCATGCCCACTGCGCGCCCGTCGTCGGACACCACGGGCATCTGGCTGATGCCGTGGCTGCGCATGGTCTCCACCACGCGGTCCACGCGGTCACCGCGCTGGGCCGTCTTCAGGTCGCGGGGCTTCGCACCGATGATGTCGCGCACCGTGCCGGCGCCCTTCTCCTGCATGAAGCCGTTGTCGCGCATCCACTCGTCGGAGTGGAACTTGCTGATGTAGCTGCTGCCAGAGTCCGGCAGGACGACCACGATGGTCTTCCCCTTGCCGACCTCCTTCGCCAGCTGCACCGCCACGTGCACCGCCGCGCCGGACGAGCCGCCCGCGAAGATGCCCTCTTCGCGCGCGAGGCGGCGAGCGGCGTTGAAGCACATGCGGTCATCCACCTGGCGCACGTCGTCCACGACCTTGAAGTCCATGGCGCCGCAGAGCATGTCCTCGCCAATGCCCTCGACCTTGTAGACGTGCGGCTCGGTGAGCTTGCCCGTCTTGAAGTAGCCCTCGTAGACGGAGCCTTCCGGATCCACGCCGACGTTCTTCAGGCCGGGGATCTTCTCCTTGAGGTACTTGCCGGCGCCGCTCATGGTGCCGCCGGTGCCCAGGCCGGACACGAAGTAGTCGAACTTGCCTTCGGTCTGCTGGAAGATCTCCGGACCCGTCGTGTGGTAGTGCGCCTCGATGTTGTCCGGGTTGTGGTACTGGTTCAGCATGAACGCGCCCGGCGTCTCCTTGGCCAGGCGCTTGGACGTCTCGTAGTAGCTGCGAGGGTCCTCCGCCGGAACGTTCGTCGGCGTGACGACGACCTGGGCGCCCATGGCCTTCAGGCGGTTGATCTTCTCCAGGGACATCTTGTCCGGCATGGTGAAGATGCACTTGTAGCCCTTCACCGCCGCGGCCAGCGCCACGCCCATGCCGGTGTTGCCGGACGTGTTCTCCACGATGGTGCCGCCGGGCTTGAGCTTCCCCTCCCGCTCGGCCTTTTCGATGATGTAGAGCGCCATGCGGTCCTTGATGGACGCGCCGGGGTTCATGAACTCGCACTTCACGAGCACGGTGGCGTCGTTCGGACCGACGAGCTTGTTGAGCTTCACCAGCGGCGTGTGGCCAATGGCGGTGAGGATGTTCTGTTGGATGTCCATCGTGCGTGGCTTCCCGAAAAAAGTGAGGGTCGGGGCCTTATATGTTCTCCGCCCTGTCAGGGGGAACATGCCCGAAGGCGGGCCCCTTCCTGACGCAGGATGCCGCGACCGGGTGGGCGTTTCCCCGGCCTCTCCAGGGCAGGTCCCCTTGGATGTAGGGGCGAGGCTCCTCGTCGCGTAGGCGACAGGGCAGGCGTCCGCCGGGCGTGTGGCCCACGCGGGCTTTGACCCGTCGCGCCGTGCCTCCGATACTCGCGGGCGTCTTTCCCTTCCCCCTCTGGAGTACCCGCCCCCCATGGAACTTGAGGCCGCCCTTCGCGACCAGGTGGGACAGGCCATTGGCCGTCCCGTCCCCGATGCCCCCATCAAGAAGTTTAAGGGCGACGCGAGCAACCGCTCCTACTACCGCGTCGGCACGCCCCCGGAGAGCTGGGTGCTGATGGTGATGCCGCCGGACGCGACGAAGACGAGCGAGGAGGCCACCAAGGGCGAGCCCCCGAAGGAGCTGCCCTTCGTCAACGTCCACCGCTACCTGGAGAAGCTGGGCGTGCGCGTGCCGCGAATCCTCCGCTACGACGAGCCCGCCGGCATCATGGTGCTGGAGGACCTGAGCGACATCACCTTCGAGTCCGCGCTGGAGGGGGGCCGCCACAACCAGGCGCTCTACACGCGCGCGGTGGACCTGCTGGCGAAGCTGCGCGTACAGGCGGAGAAGCAGCGCGACCCGGAGTGCCTGGCCTTCACGCGCGCCTTCGACGAGGACCTGTACGACTGGGAGCTGCACCACTTCCGCGAGTGGGGCCTGGAGGCCTGGAGCGGAAAGCTGCCCACGGACGCGGAGCGCGCGGAGCTGGACGCCACGTTCCGGGACATCGCGAAGCAGCTGGCCGCCGCGCCGCGAGGCTTCACGCACCGCGACTACCAGAGCCGCAACATCATGGTGAAGGAGGGCGAGCTCGTCGTCATCGACTTCCAGGACGCGCTCCAGGGGCCGCGCCAGTACGACCTGGTGGCGCTCCTGCGCGACAGCTACGTGGAGCTGGACCGCGACTTCGTGGACACGATGCTGGATCGCTACATCGCCACGTTCGAGCAGGAGAGCGGGGAGAAGATCGACGCCAGGGAGTTCAAGGCGTTCTTCGACCTGCTCACCATCCAGCGCAAGCTGAAGGACGCGGGCCGCTTCGAGTTCATCAACCGCGTGAAGGGCAACCCGGGCTTCCTGGTGTCCATCCCGGCGTCGCTGCGCTACGTGAAGGCCGCGTTCGCGCGCCGGCCGGAGCTGGCGCCGCTGCAGAAGCTGGTGGCGAAGTACGTGCCCGAGCTGGCGGCCTGAAGACATGAAAGCGATGGTCCTCTGCGCGGGCCTGGGCACGCGCCTGCGCCCGCTCACGGAGCGCTGGCCCAAGCCGGCCATGCCGTTCCTCGGGCAGCCGCTGCTGCGCTACCACCTGGCGGTGTTGAAGGCGGCGGGCGTGACGGCGGTGGGCATCAACACGCACCACCTGCCGGACACGATGGCGGCGGTGGCTCGCGAGGAGTGTGAGCGCGCGGGGCTGCCGCTGCATGTGGTGCACGAGCCCGTCATCCAACGCACGGGCGGAGGCATCCGCGGCCTGCGCGACTTCCTCTCCGGAGAGGACTTCCTCGTGTTCAACGGGGACATCCTCTTCCCGGTGGACCTGAAGCCGGTGGTCGCGGCGCACCGCGAGTCCGGCGCGGTGGCGACGATGGTGCTGCTGCCCATGCCGGAGGGGGAGAAGTACGCGGCGGTGGAGGCGGACGCGGGCGGGCAGGTGCGCCGCATCGCGGGGTACGGACCGGGCGGCGATGGCCTGAAGCCGTGGCACTTCACGGGCGTGCACGTGATGTCCCCCAGCGTGTTCGACTTCATGACGGCGGAAGGCCCCGAGGACATCAACCGCGAGGTCTACGTGCGGGTGATGCAGGCGGGGCTCCAGGTGCGTGGCCACGCGGTGGAGGCGTACTGGTCCGACCTGGGCATGCCGTCGCGCTATCTGGCCACGGTGCGGGACGTGCTCGAAGGGCGCGTGCCGTTGCAGGCGCTGGGGAAGGACTCACCGCTCGCGGGGCTGAAGGCCGGGGCGGACAGCGCCTGGGTGCACCCGGAGGCCCGCATCGCGGGAACGGTGCGCGGGCCCGTGTACGTGGGCGCGGGCAGCGTGGTGGACGCGGGAGCCACCGTGGGCCCGGGCGTGTCGGTGGGCCCGGGAGCGCGGGTGGGGCAGGGCGCGAAGCTGGAGCGCTGCGCCGTGTTCGAGGAGACGCAGGTGTCACCCGGTGAGTCGCTCACCGAGGTGCTCGCGTGGGGCCCGCACCGGGTGCCCGCGCCGCTCGCGGGTCGCTGAGCCCGGCCCCACGCACGCCTGAAGGTCCGCGCTCCTTGGGGAGCACGGGCCTTCACGCGTCCGGAAGGGACGGGTGCCTCAGGCGGCGTGGTAGCGCGCGAGCACGCAGGTGACGTTGTCGTTGCCGCCCGCCGCGTTGGCCAGGTCGATGAGCTGGCCGCACGCCTTCTCCAGCTCCGGCGTGCGCGACAGGATGTCCTGCATCTGCGCGTCGGTGATCATGCCGCTCAGTCCGTCCGAGCACAGCAGGAAGACGTCGTTCTCCAGCGGATCCACGCGGGTGACGTCCACCTGCACCTGCTCCTTCATCCCCAGAGCCCGGACGATGACGTTCTTGTGGGGGAAGTTCTCGATCTCCTCCGGCGTGAGCTTCTTCGCCTTGAGGTAGTCGTTGAGCAGCGAGTGGTCCTCCGTCACCTGCTGGAGGATGCCGCCGCGGAAGAAGTACACGCGGCTGTCGCCCACGTGGCCCACGTAGACGCCGTTCTCCGCGAAGTGCACGGACACGATGGTGGTGCCCATGCCCTTGTACTTGGTGTCCACCGTGGCGCGCTCGAAGATGCGCGCGTTCGCCAGCTTGATGCCGGTGGCCAGGCGGTTCTCGTCGTAGTTGCGCTGCTTGTCCATCTTGAAGGGCCAGGTGGCGTCCTGGTCCTTGGACGTGAGGCGGAAGAACTCACCCAGCTCGTCTACCGCGATGCGGCTGGCGATCTCCCCGGACGAGTGACCGCCCATGCCGTCCGCCACGACCATGAGGTTCTCCTCGGGGAGCACGAGGTAGTTGTCCTCGTTGTGGTTCCGCTTCATCCCGACGTGGGTGCTGCCGGCGACCTCGATGCGCATGCGAAGGGACTCTTCCGGGGAGAGGCGTGAAAATCGGGGCGCGACGTTAACAAAGCGCTCCAAAAGGGGTCAAAAACCTCTCGTCTGTCCCAGCATTCCCCCCTGCGGGTACGGGTGGGTGGGAAGGCACGGGCCCCTGGCCCCCTAGGCGCCCGGGGGCTCTCCCGGGGCAAAGAGCAGGCGGTCGCCCTCCTGGGTGCCGCTGGCCAGGAGGACCCCGGCGGGCAATTCCAGGACGGAGCGGGCCTTGAAGTAGATGGACGAGGTCCGCCAGGGAGGCATGGCGGACAGTTGCTTGACGATGCGCCCTTCCGCGTCCAGGAAGGCGACGTCGATGGGGATGCGCATGAAGAAGGTGTGGATGGAGTTGCAGGGCTCGATGTGCATCCCGCCCCCCATGGGCAGCGAGGCGCGGCCCATGAGCCCCTGGAAGCGCTGGACGAAGGACTCGGCGCGTTCGGCGCGGTCCGCGAGCAGCCGCTGCCGCGTTTCGTTGGTCACCCTCCAGTGCATGTCCGGTGTTCTATCCCATGCTTGAGCCCCTGGCGTCCCCCCTGCACCTGGTCCTCGTCTCCCCTCAGATTCCGCCCAACACCGGCAACGTGGCCCGGCTGTGCGCGGTGACGGGGTGCCGGCTCATTTTGGTGGAGCCCCTGGGGTTCTCCATCGACGACCGGAACCTGAAGCGGGCGGGGCTGGACTACTGGGACAAGGTGTTCCTGAAGCTGTACCCGACCTACGACGCCTATGTCGCGGAGTACCCCCAGGCCCGGCGGTGGCTGTTCTCCGCCCGGGCGGAGACGTCGCTGTACGCGGCGCGGTTCGAGCCGGGGGACCACCTGGTGTTCGGCTCGGAGGTGACGGGGCTGTTGCCGGAGGTGATGGAGGGGGGGACGGGGACGCCGGTGACCATCCCGATGCTGCCGGAGCGCCGGAGCTTGAATCTTTCGACCTCGGTGGGGATTGGCGCCTACGAGGCGCTGCGGCAGGTGCAGCTGGGGATGGCGGCCAGGCAGGCACCGCCGTCGAATTGAGGGGCGAGCGGGACGGGCTACACTCCGTGGCCGAATGTCCGCCTCGCAGGTCGCCGAAGCGCTGTATGCCGCCCACAAGTCCCGAGCCACCGGCCGGCTGACGCTGCACGCCGGTGGACGCGAGTCCGCGCTGTGGCTGCGCGAGGGCGACCTGGTGGGCGCGAAGCTGGGCTTCGGCTATCAGACGCCGGCGCAGGCGCTCTTCCAGAACGGGTTGCTGGGAGTGGACGCCCTGGACGCGCTGTGGGCGCGGGGTGGGGCGGCGGCGCCGGACGAGGAGCTGCTGGAGGACAGCGGGCTGCGGCCCGCGGTGGTGCACGAGCAGCAGGTGCTGGCGCAGGTGCGGCGGCTGAGCGAGCTCGCGGAGCGCGCGGACTTCGAGGCGGAGTCGGTGGACGCGGTGGGGGATTTCGCGCCCATCGCGGGGGTGCGGGTGGTGCGGGCGGCGCTGGAGCCGGCGCCCAGTGAGCCCGTGCCCGCGAGGGTCTACCGCTGCCCGGAGGTGGCGGCGTGCGAGCCGTGGCTGACGGATGCGTCGGAGCGGAGCCTGTTGGAGACGCTGGGGGCGTTCCGAAGGCCGGAGTCGCTGACGGGGGCACAGCAGGCGCTGCTGCGGGTGCTGGAGCGCGAGGGCCGCATCGAGGCCCTGTCGGTGGAGGAGTGGGAGGAGCGCGAGCGGCTGCGGCGCGAGGAGGCGCTGCGGCAGGCGGAGGAGGAGGCCTGGGCCATCGAGGAGGCGCGCCGGCGCGAGGAGGCGGAGCGGCTCGCGGAGGAGGCGAGGCTCGCGGAGCTGGCGCGGCTGGAGGCGGAGCGGCTGGCGGAGGAGGCTCGGCTCGCGGAAGAGGCCCGGCTCGCGGAGCTTGCGCGCATTGAGGCGGAGCGGCTGGAGGAAGAGGCTCGGCTCCAGGCGCTGGAAGAGGCACGGCTGGCGGAGGAGGCACGGCTTCGGGCGGAGGAGGAAGCGCGGCTGGAGGCGGAGCGGCTGGCGGAGGAGGCCCGGCTCGCGGAACTGGCGCGCATTGAAGCGGAGCGGCTCGCCGAAGAGGCCCGGCTGGCGGAGCTGGCTCGGCTGGAGGCGGAGCGGCTCGCCGAAGAGGCCCGGCTTGCTGAGCTGGCGCGCATCGAAGCGGAGCTGCTGGAGGCGGAGCGGCTGGCGGAGGAGGCTCGGCTCGCGGAAGAGGCCCGGCTTGCTGAGCTGGCGCGCATCGAAGCGGAGCTGCTGGAGGCGGAGCGGCTGGCGGAGGAGGCTCGGCTCGCGGAAGAGGCCCGGCTTGCGGAGCTGGCGCGCATTGAAGCGGAACGGCTGGAGGCGGAGCGGCTGGCGGAGGAGGCTCGGCTCGCGGAAGAGGCCCGGCTCGCGGAGCTGGCGCGCAATGAAGCGGAGCGGCTCGCGGAAGAGGCCCGGTTGGCAGAGCTTGCTCGGCTCGAAGCGGAGCGACTCGCCGAAGAGGCTCGGCTTGCGGAACTGGCGCGCATTGAAGCCGAGCGACTCGCGGAGGAGGCTCGACTCGCCGAAGAGGCGCGCATTGAAGCCGAGCGACTCGCCGAAGAGGCGCGGTTGGCTGAACTGGCGCGCATTGAAGCTGAACGTCTGGCCGAAGAAGCTCGGCTCGCGGAGCTTTCTCGCGTTGAAGCAGAGCGACTCGCGGAGGAGGCGCGGCTCGAAGCAGAGCGACTCGCGGAGGAGGCCCGGCTCGCGGAGGAGGCGCGGCTCGAAGCAGAGCGACTCGCGGAGGAGGCTCGGCTCGCGGAGGAGGCGCGGCTCGAAGCAGAGCGGCTCGCGGAAGAGGCTCGGCTGGCCGAAGAAGCACGCCTTCGTGCAGAGGAGGAAGCCCGCCTTGCAGAAGAGGCCCAGTTCGCGGAGGAGGCACGGCTTCGTGCTGAGGAAGAGGCCCGACTCGCGGAAGAGGCACGTCTCCGGGCGATAGAGGAAGCCCGCATTGCGGAGGAGGCCCGACTCGCGGAAGAGGCTCGACTCCGCGCGGAGGAGGAAGCTCGTCTGGCGGAAGAGGCGCGTCTGGCCGAAGAGGCGCGGCTGCGTGCGGAAGAGGAGGCTCGGCTCGCGGAAGAGGCGCGTCTTCGTGCGGAAGAGGAAGCACGTCTGGCCGAAGAGGCACGCCTTGCCGAAGAGGCACGCCTTGCCGAAGAGGCACGCCTCGCGGAGGAAGCCCGCCTTCGTGCTGAGGAAGAGGCGCGGCTCGCAGAAGAGGCTCGCCTTCGCGCGATCGAGGAGGCCCGGCTCGCGGAAGAGGCGCGGTTGCGTGCGGAAGAAGAGGCTCGGCTCGCGGAAGAGGCTCGGCTGCTTGCGGAAGAGGAGGCACGGCTCGCCGAAGAGGCCCTCCTTGCCGAGGAAGCCGCTCGAATCGAAGCAGCGCGCCTTGCTGAAGAGGCTCGACAGGCAGAGGAAGCACGCCTCGCCGAGGAAGTCCGGCTGCGAGCAGAGGAAGAAGCCCGGCTCGCGGAGCTGGCACGCATTGAGGCAGAGCGACTCGCTGAAGAGGCGCGGCTTGCGGAAGAGGCCCGTCTGGCCGAAGAAGCTCGGCTGCGTGCGGAAGAGGAGGCCCGGCTCGCGGAAGAGGCCCGTCTTCGCGCTGAGGAGGAAGCGCGTCTGGCAGAAGAGGCGCGTCTGGCCGAAGAAGCTCGGCTGCGTGCGGAAGAGGAGGCCCGGCTCGCGGAAGAGGCGCGCCTACGCGCCGAAGAGGAGGCCCGGCTCGCCGAGGAGGCCCGCCTCGCCGAGGAAGCGCGCCTTCGTGAAGAAGAGGCACGTCTGGCCGAAGAGGCTCGGCTCGCCGAAGAGGCCCGGCTTCGTGCCGAAGAAGAAGCTCGCTTGGCGGAGGAGGCCCGCCTTCTCGCGGAGGAAGAGGCTCGGCTCGCAGAGGAGGCTCGCCTTCGTGCTGAGGAAGAGGCTCGCCTCGCCGAAGAGGCTCGGCTTGCGGAGGAGGCTCGACTCGCAGAGGAGTCTCGCCTTCGTGCGGAAGAAGAGGCTCGGCTTGCGGAGGAGGCTCGCCTAGCCGAAGAGGCTCGTCTCGCGGAAGAAGCCCGCCTGCGTGCAGAGGAAGAGGCCCGCCTCGCGGAAGAGGCTCGGCTCGCGGAGGAGGCACGGCTTCGTGCCGAAGAGGCACGACTCGCCGAAGAGGCGCGTCTGGCCGAAGAGGCGCGTCTGGCCGAAGAGGCCCGGCTTCGGGCGGAGGAAGAGGCTCGCCTTGCCGAGGAGGCACGTCTCGCCGAAGAGACCCGCCTCGCGGAAGAGGCTCGGCTGCGTGCGGAAGAAGAGGCTCGGCTCGCGGAAGAGGCTCGGCTGGCCGAAGAGGCTCGGCTGCGTGCGGAAGAAGAGGCTCGGCTCGCGGAAGAGGCTCGGCTTCGTGCTGTAGAAGAGGCGCGTTTGGCCGAAGAGGCCCGGCTCGCGGAAGAAGCTCGCCTGGCAGAAGAGGCGCGCCTGCGCGCAGAGGAAGAGGCCCGACTCGCCGAAGAGGCTCGACTCCGTGCAGATGAAGAGGCGCGCCTCTTGGAGGAAGCGCGGCTTCGCGCGGAGGAGGAATCCCGACTCCGTGCAGAGGAAGAGGCCCGGCTGGCGGAAGAAGCGCGCTTGGCCGAAGAGGCTCGGCTTCGCGCGATTGAAGAGGCTCGACTCGCTGAGGAAGCGCGTCTGGCTGAAGAAGCGCGCCTGCGTGCGGCGGAGGAAGCTCGCCTCGCCGAAGAGGCTCGGCTTGCCGAGGAAGCTCGCCTCGCCGAGGAAGTTCGCCTCGCCGAGGAAGCTCGCCTTCGTGCTGAAGAAGAGGCTCGGCTTGCAGAGGAAGCTCGCCTCGCCGAGGAAGCTCGCCTTCGTGCGGAAGAAGAGGCTCGGCTTGCAGAGGAAGCTCGCCTCGCCGAGGAAGTTCGGCTCGCCGAGGAAGCTCGCCTTCGTGCTGAAGAAGAGGCTCGGCTTGCCGAGGAAGCTCGCCTCGCCGAGGAAGCTCGCCTCGCCGAGGAAGCTCGCCTCGCCGAGGAAGTTCGCCTCGCCGAGGAAGCTCGCCTTCGTGCTGAAGAAGAGGCTCGGCTTGCAGAGGAAGCTCGTCTTCGTGCGGCGGTAGAGGCACGGCTCGCGGAGGAGGCTCGCCTAGCCGAAGAGGCGCGACTGGCCGAAGCCGCCCGCCTCGCGGAAGTGGCTCGGCTCGCGGAAGAAGCCCGCCTTCGTGCGGAGGAAGAGGCCCGTCTCGCGGAAGAGGCGCGACTGGTCGAAGAGGCCCGCCTCGCGGAAGAGGCCCGGCTCGCGGAAGAGGCTCGACTCGCTGAGGAAGCGCGTCTGGCCGAAGAAGCGCGCCTGCGTGCGGAGGAAGAGGCTCGGCTCGCGGAAGAGTCCCGCTTGGTCGAAGAGGCCCGCCTTCGCGCAGAGGAGCAAGCCCTCCTTGCCGAAGAGGCCGCTCGAATCGAAGCCGCCCGGCTTGCCGAAGAAGCTCGCGTTCGCGCCGAAGCCGAAGCCCAGCGCCTCGCCGAAGCCGCCCGCCTCGCCGAAGAGGCCCGTGCCGCCGAAGCCCAGCGCCTGTCCGAACAGGGCAAGCCCGCCCATCCGCCCTCACTCCCCCGGCG
>NZ_RAWP01000091.1:0-42316 GCF_003668935.1 Corallococcus sp. AB032C
TGCGCGCGACGCAGAAGACGGTGGTGACGGGCGTGGAGATGTTCCGCAAGCTGCTGGACGAGGGCCGGGCGGGCGACAACATCGGCGCGCTGGTCCGTGGCCTCAAGCGCGAGGACATGGAGCGCGGCCAGGTGCTGGCGAAGCCGGGCAGCATCACGCCGCACACGAAGTTCAAGGCGCAGATTTACGTGCTCTCGAAGGAAGAGGGCGGCCGCCACACCCCGTTCTTCAAGGGGTACCGTCCGCAGTTCTACTTCCGCACCACGGACGTGACGGGCACGGTGAAGCTGCCGGACAACGTCGAGATGGTCATGCCGGGCGACAACATCGCCATCGAGGTGGAGCTCATCACCCCGGTCGCGATGGAGAAGGAGCTCCGGTTCGCCGTCCGCGAGGGTGGTCGTACGGTGGGCGCCGGCGTCGTTGCGGAGATCATCGCCTAGTCGGCTTCCCGCCGACCGGCTTTCACGGGCACTGAGTTGCGGAGGGGAGGGCTGCTTTTGTAGCCTTCCCTTCTCGCATCTGGTGAAATGAACCATGCCTAAGGGTAATCGCTCCATCATCTCGCTCGAGTGCACCACGTGCAAAGAGCGGAACTACACGACCACGAAGAACAAGCGGAAGAGCCAGGACAAGCTTGAGCTGAGCAAGTTTTGCCCTCGCTGCCGCAAGCACACGGACCACAAGGAAGGCAAGGTCTAGGTCGTCGGTTTCATGAAGGTTTAGGCCAGTAGCTCCAACGGTAGAGCAGCGGTCTCCAAATCCGCGTGTTGGGGGTTCGAATCCCTCCTGGCCTGCCAGCTTCAGTACAGGGACCCCCGGTACCGAGCGGTGCCGGGGGTCCCTGCCTTTTCGCAGTCCCGCTTCCGCACTCCCTCGTGAGGCACCATGGCGACGGCATCTGAGGCCAGCCAGCAGGCTAACCGCTCGGGCATCGACCCCAAGCGGCTCGTGGTCATCTTCTATCTCGTCACCGGCATCGTCCTGGCCCTCTTCCTGGAGCACGTCTTCGGGTTGCTCTGGAGCCGGTTCGGCTGGAGCGACGTGGAACTCTTCGAAGGCCTCGGCTGGCGCGTGTCGACGCTGGTGGGCTACGTGGTCGCCCTGGCCCTGGTGCTGGCGGCCTACTTCAACCCTCGCACGCACACCCTCTCCATCGACGTGGCGTCCGAGTTGATGAAGGTCACCTGGCCTACCTGGTCGGAGACCCGCGCGTCGACCATGGCCGTGGTCGTCGCCTCGCTGGTGGCGGCCGTCCTGCTCTTCTGCATCGACACCGTCGCCTACAACTTGATGGTGGAGTGGCTGCCTGCCCTGTGGGGGAAGCTGTAATGGCGAAGAAATGGTTCACGGTCCAGACCTACTCGAACTACGAGAACCAGGCGAAGAAGAACCTGGAAGAGCAGGTGCGCCTCAAGGGCCTGCAGGACCAGGATCTGATTGGTGAGATCCTCATCCCCATGGAGCAGGTCGTGGAGATGGTGAACGGCGAGAAGAAGACCACCCGCCGCAAGCTGTTTCCGGGCTACATCTTCGTCCAGATGGAGCTCAGCGACACCACCGTCCACCTGGTGAAGAACACCTCCAAGGTGACGGGGTTCCCGGGCGTCGGCCAGAACGAGCAGCCCCGGCCCATGTCGGACCGCGAGGTCGAGCGTCTCACCGCGCAGGTCACCGAGGGCGCCCACAAGGCCAAGCCCAAGGTCCAGTTCGAGACCAGCGACACGGTGCGCGTCATCGACGGTCCGTTCGCCAACTTTAATGGCACCGTGGAAGAGGTCAACCCGGAGAAGGGCCGCGTGCGCGTGCTCGTCAGCATCTTCGGCCGTGCGACCCCCGTGGAGCTCGACTTCATGCAGGTGGAGAAGACCACCGGCTAGTTTCACAAGTCTTCCGCGCCCGGGTGACGGGCGCGGATCAACGGGTGGGAGGGTCGCCCCGTCTGGCGGCCCGTTGGAACCACCCTCTCGAAAGGCAGCAGTCCGCCGATGAAGAAGGTCACAGGTCAGGTCAAGTTGCAGATTCCCGCCGGCAAGGCGAACCCCGCCCCGCCGATTGGTCCCGCGCTCGGTCAGCAGGGCGTGAACATCATGGAGTTCTGCAAGCAGTTCAACGCCAAGACGCAGGCGGAGGCCAAGGAGGGGCTGATCATCCCGGTGATCATCACCGTGTATCAGGACCGCTCCTTCACCTTCATCCTGAAGACCCCTCCCGCCGCCATCCTCATCAAGAAGGCCGCGGGTCTCCACACGGAGAAGAAGAAGGGTTCGGGCGCGAAGAAGCCGGGCAAGGAGAAGGTGGGGCAGATCACTCGCAAGCAGCTCGAGGAGATCGCCAACAAGAAGATCCAGGACACCACCGCCGCGTCCATCGAAGCCTGCATGAACACCATTGCTGGCACCGCGCGCTCCATGGGCATCGACGTCGTCGGCTAGCCCGCCCTACATCTCAAGGATTCCTGCCATGGCTACCAATGGAAAGAAGTTCCGCGCGTCCAACGAGCTGGTGGACCGCAACAAGCGCTACGCCGTCGCCGAGGGCTTCGCGCTGCTGAAGAAGACGGTGGAGACCCGCGCGACGAAGTACGACCAGACGGTCGACGTCGCCATCAACCTGGGCGTGGACCCGAAGCACGCGGACCAGATGGTCCGTGGCGCCGTGGTGCTCCCGCACGGCACCGGCGCCACCGTGCGTGTGGCCGTGTTCGCCAAGGGCGAGCGCGCCACCGAGGCCACCAACGCCGGCGCGGACATCGTCGGCGCCGAGGACCTCCAGAAGCGCATCGAGGAGGGTTTCCTCGACTTCGACACCGTCATCGCGACGCCGGACATGATGGGCATCGTCGGCCGCCTCGGTAAGGTGCTCGGTCCCCGTGGCCTCATGCCGAACCCGAAGGTCGGCACGGTGACCATGGACGTCGCCAAGGCCATCCGCGAGTCCAAGGGTGGTAAGGTCGACTTCCGCGCGGAGAAGGCGGGCATCGTCCACGCGAAGATGGGCAAGGCCTCCTTCCCCGCGGACAAGCTTGAGGCGAACTTCAACGCGCTGGTGGACCTGGTGATGAAGCTCAAGCCGGCCACCGCCAAGGGCGTGTACCTGCAGGGCATCGCCATCTCGACGACCATGGGGCCGGGCATCAAGCTCGACACCACGGAAATCCTGGCGCGTCACCGCTAATCGCGGGTGCCAGGACGGGCAGGGAAGGGTGCGCTCCCTGACGGGGAGCGTCAATCCCGTCGCCCGCGAACGTCGGTCCGTTAGAAAGTGCTGGATCTTTGCGAAAGCCGGGGGTATAGGCCCCCGGCTTTTGCAATTGGGGCGCCATGTCGAGAGACGCGGCGTTCCGACCTGGTTCATGACAGCAGGGACCTGGATTGGAGAAGACGCGTCCGTTGGGAACCGGGCAACCGGTCGGGCCGTCCATCCGCTCCTGGTTCAAACGACCGCAAGGTCAGCCCTGCCGAGACTGGAGGTGCGGTGTGGTGCCTCTCGGAGGCTCCTCTCTCGCTCTGCCACTTTGGCCCAGGCATCACGCCCGACCGTCAGGTCGGGCCATGAAGGAGGTGAGTCAAGGTGCTGAAGAGCGAGAAGGAAGAGATGATCAAGGACCTTCACGAGAAGTTTGCGCGGACCAAGACCGCGGTGCTCGTGGAGTCCTCCAAGGTGAACGTCGAGACCGTCACCAAGCTGCGTCGCAAGTTCCGCGAGGGCAAGGTCGAGTACAAGGTCATCAAGAACACGCTGGCGCGCCGTGCCGCTCAGGGTACGACCGTCTCCGCGATTTCTGATGACTTCACGGGTCCCGTGGCGCTGTGCATCAGCTACGACGACGAGGTGGCTCCTGCGAAGATCCTGATGGATTTCATCAAGGACATGGAGACCATCAAGGTCCGTAGCGCCGTCGTCGCCGGTAAGAAGGTCGACGCCAACGGTGTGAAGGCACTGGCGAAGCTGCCGGGCCTCAATGAGCTGCGCGGGATGTTGCTCGGCATGCTCAACCAGCCTGCAGGCAAGCTGGTCCGGACCATCGCGGCCCCCGGGTCGCAGCTCGCGCGCGTCATCCAAGCGCACGCGGACAAGGCGCAGGGTCAGTAATCGTCCCGAGAAGTTTTTCTACCGCAACCTCTTCGGCCGAGCCGCCCAAATGGGTCGCCGGCCGTTAGTCAACCAGAAGGAACAGTTCCATGGCCGATTTGAACGCGATTGCTGAAGAACTCTCGAAGCTCACCGTCCTCGAGGCGGGCGAGCTCGTGAAGCTGCTGGAGAACAAGTGGGGCGTTTCCGCCGCCGCCGTGGCCGTTGCCTCCGCGGGCCCCGCCGCCGCCGCCGCTCCTGTTGAGGAGAAGACGGAGTTCAACGTGGTGCTGGCGAACGCCGGAGCCAACAAGATCAACGTCATCAAGGAGATCCGCGCCATCACCGGCCTGGGCCTGAAGGAGGCCAAGGACCTGGTCGAGGGCGCGCCCAAGACGGTCAAGGAAAGCGTCAACAAGGACGACGCCAAGAAGATCAAGGACCAGCTCGTCGCCGCTGGCGCCACCGTCGAGATCAAGTAGTTCTGTGCAGGGGCTACCCTGTTCTTCCGGGAAATCCCGGGTAGCCGCCTGATCGGATGAGCAGGCCGGCGCTCCCTATGCTGGGGCGCCGGCTTTGCCCATTTGACATTTGCCAAATTTCCCGGCGCCGCCGCGCGTTACTGAAGTTTGCCCCGCCCGAGCAGCCGTCCCCGGAGACCGAATGCCGACGCAGATCCAGAACAATTTCCGCGTGCGGAAGACCTTCGCCAAAATCGCGAAGATCATCGACATTCCCAATCTCATCAACATCCAGAAGCAATCCTACGAGAAGTTCCTCCAGGCCGACATCGCCCCGGAGAAGCGTGAGGATCTTGGTCTTCAGGGTGTCTTCAAGTCCGTCTTCCCGATCCGGGACTTCAACGAGACCTCCTCGCTGGAGTTTGTCAGCTATCACCTGGAGAAGCCGAAGTACGACGTCGATGAGTGCCACCAGCGTGGAATGACCTACTCGGCGCCTATCAAGGTCGTCGTGCGCCTGGTCGTCTGGGACAAGGACGAGGAGACCGGCGCCCAGTCCATCCGCGACGTGAAGGAGCAAGAGGTCTACTTCGGCGAAATCCCGCTGATGACCCAGAACGGTACGTTCATCATCAACGGCACCGAGCGTGTCGTGGTGAGCCAGCTGCACCGCAGCCCGGGTGCGTTCTTCGACCACGACAAGGGCAAGAGCCACTCGTCGGGCAAGCTGCTCTACAACGCCCGCATCATCCCGTACCGTGGTTCGTGGATCGACTTCGAGTTCGACCACAAGGACCTGCTGTACGTGCGCATCGACCGGCGCCGCAAGCTGCCGGCCACCGTGCTCATCCGCGCCCTGGGCGCCGTCGGTGACACGGCGAAGAAGAACCCGCTCGACTTCAAGGGTTCGACCGAGGAGATCCTCAACTACTACTACGCCACCGAGACCATCTACCTGCAGAGCGCCGCGGACTTCGAGAAGTCCGTCGAGCTGGAGCTCCTGCCGGGTCAGCGCGCCACGCGCGACATCAAGACCAAGTCCGGTGAGTTGATCGTCAAGAAGAACCGCAAGTTCACGCGCGCCGCCATCAAGAAGCTTGAGGCGGCGAAGATGACCAAGCTGCCCATCGACGCGGACGAGCTCTTCACCAAGGTGTCCGCCTACGACGTGGTGGACGAAAACACCGGTGAGGTCATCCTCGAGTGCAACGAGGAGGTCTCGCAGGAGAAGGTGGACGAGCTCCTCAAGCGCGAAATCAAGGAGTTCAAGGTCCTCTTCATCGACAACCTCAACGTGGGTCCGTACCTGCGTGAGACGTTGATGCTGGACAAGATCGAGTCGCCCGAGCAGGCGATCATGGAGATCTACCGGCGTCTGCGCCCGGGTGATCCCCCGACGCCGGAGACGGCGACGAACCTGTTCAGCAACCTGTTCTTCAACCCGGAGCGCTACGACCTGTCCAAGGTCGGCCGCCTCAAGCTGAACTTCAAGTTCAGCCTCGAGGAGCCCCTCGACGGTCAGATCCTGACCAAGCGCGACATCCTGGAGGTCATCCGCTACCTGATCGACCTGAAGAACGGCAAGGGGACGATCGACGACATCGACCACCTGGGCAACCGCCGCGTCCGCGCGGTGGGCGAGCTCCTGGAGAACCAGTACCGCATCGGCCTCGTCCGCATGGAGCGCGCGATCAAGGAGCGCATGAGCCTCCAGGAGATCGAGACGCTCATGCCGCACGACCTGATCAACGCCAAGCCGGTGACGGCGGTGATCAAGGAGTTCTTCGGGTCCAGCCAGCTGTCCCAGTTCATGGACCAGACGAACCCGCTCTCGGAAGTCACGCACAAGCGCCGTCTGTCGGCCCTTGGGCCTGGCGGCCTCACGCGTGAGCGCGCGGGCTTCGAAGTCCGCGACGTGCACCCGACGCACTACGGCCGCATCTGCCCCATCGAGACGCCGGAAGGCCCGAACATCGGCCTCATCGCGTCGCTGTCGACCTACGCGCGCGTCAACGAGTTCGGCTTCGTGGAGACGCCGTACCGCAAGGTGGACGCGGGCAGCGTGACGGGGGACGTGGCCTTCTACTCGGCGCTTGAGGAGGAGAAGCACACCATCGCCCAGGCGAACGCGGAGACGGACAAGAAGGGCAAGTTCGTCAACGAGCTGGTGCAGAGCCGCCGCAGCGGCGAGTTCGTCCAGGTCAAGGCCGAGGACGTGGACCTGATGGACGTGTCCCCGAACCAGCTGGTGTCGGTGGCCGCCTCCCTCATCCCGTTCCTGGAGAACGACGACGCGAATCGCGCGCTCATGGGCTCCAACATGCAGCGCCAGGCCGTGCCGCTGCTGCGCACGTCCGCGCCGCTCGTGGGTACGGGCATCGAGGCCATCGTCGCGCGCGACTCGGGCGTGACGTGCGTGGCCCGCCGTGATGGCGTCGTGGAGTCGGTGGACGCCGGCCGCATCGTGGTGAAGGCGGACTCCAACGCGGCCCTGAGCGACGTGTCCAGCGAAGTGGACATCTACAATCTGCTCAAGTACCAGCGCTCCAACCAGAACACGTGCCTCAACCAGAAGCCCATCATCCGCAAGGGTGACCGGGTGAAGAAGGGCGACGTGATCGCGGACGGTCCTGCCACCGAGACCGGTGAGCTGGCGCTGGGACAGAACATCGTCGTCGCGTTCATGCCGTGGCAGGGCTACAACTTCGAAGACTCCATCCTGCTCAGCGAGCGCATCCTCAAGGAGGACGTCTTTACGTCCATCCACATCGAGGAGTTCGAGTGCATCGCGCGCGACACCAAGCTGGGTAAGGAGGAGATCACCCGCGACATCCCGAACGTGGGTGAGGAAGCCCTCAAGGACCTGGACGAGAGCGGCATCATCCGCATCGGCGCCGAGGTGAAGCCCGGCGACGTGCTGGTGGGCAAGATAACTCCGAAGGGCGAGACCCAGCTCTCCCCCGAAGAGAAGCTGCTGCGCGCCATCTTCGGTGAGAAGGCCGGCGACGTGCGCGACAGCTCGCTGCGCGTGCCCCCGGGCGTTGTCGGCACCGTCATCAACGCCAAGGTGTTCAGCCGCAAGGGCGTGGAGAAGGACGAGCGCGCCAAGCAGATCGAGTCCATGGAGGAGGCGAAGCTCCTCAAGGACCAGAACGACGAGATCAAGGTCCTCCAGGACTCCGCGTACAGCCGCCTCCGCGGGCTGGTCCGCGGCAAGGAGGTCCAGGGCAAGCTCGTGGACGACAAGGGGAAGATCCTCCTGAAGAAGGGGGACATCCTCAACGACGAGCTGCTGGCCACGGTGCCGTACAAGTACTGGGGCGAGATCTCCGTGGGTGACCCGCTGGACGCGCGCCTGCGCGACATCCTGCGCAGCCTGGAGGAGACGAAGGAGGCCGTGAAGCTGGCCTTCGGCGAGAAGATCGCCCGCATCAAGAAGGGCGACGAGCTCCCCCCGGGCGTCATCAAGATGGTGAAGGTGTACGTCGCCATCAAGCGCAAGCTGGCGGTGGGCGACAAGATGGCCGGCCGCCACGGAAACAAGGGCGTCGTGTCCCGCGTCCTCCCCGAGGAGGACATGCCGTACCTGGAGGATGGCCGTCCGGTGGACATCGTCCTCAACCCGCTCGGCGTTCCCAGCCGCATGAACATCGGGCAGATCCTCGAGGTCCACCTGGGATGGGCCGCGAAGGGCGTGGGCGAGCAGCTGCAGCGCTACATCGAAGAGAACTTCAGTGGCGAGCAGCTCAAGAAGCAGCTGAAGACCGTCTACGACGACAAGGCCTTCGGCGACTTCGTGGACGGCCTGTCCGACCAGGAGGTCCAGGACCTCTGCCGCCGCCTGAAGAAGGGCATCCACGTGGCGACGCCGGTGTTCGACGGCGCTCGCGAGACGGAGCTGCACGCCCTCTTCGACGAGGGCCGGCTGCCGCGCTCCGGCCAGATGGTGCTCTTCGACGGCCGCACGGGTGAGCCGTTCGACCAGAACGTCACCGTGGGCGTGATGTACATGCTCAAGCTGCACCACCTGGTGGACGAGAAGATCCACGCCCGTTCCATCGGGCCCTACTCGCTCGTCACGCAGCAGCCCCTGGGCGGCAAGGCCCAGTTCGGCGGTCAGCGTCTGGGCGAGATGGAAGTCTGGGCTATGGAGGCCTACGGCGCGGCGTACACGCTGCAGGAGTTCCTCACGGTCAAGTCGGACGACGTGGTGGGCCGCACGCGCATGTACGAGGCGATCGTCAAGGGCGACAACGTCCTGGAGTCCGGCCTGCCCGAGTCGTTCAACGTGCTCCTCAAGGAGCTCCAGTCGCTGGCCCTGGACGTGGAGCTGCTGGAGAGCGCGCCCCCGGAGCGGCAGCGCAGCTTCGGCGGTGACTTCCTGGGTGGCGGCGACGGCGAGGACCGGAAGTCCGGGACCGAGGCCTAGGCCTTTTCAAAGTAGCCGGTGCGCCCGCCTGACCGGCTGGCTGCTTCCTCTTGGAGGGAGCGGCTGGCCGGGCGCAGGGCGGGGGCCCGAAACGTTTGGCGCCTTGAGCGCTCATAAGTTTTCGGAGGCAACGTGAAGGACATTTTCAACTTCTTCGAGAAGCCGAAGGACCCGCTGTCGTTCAACGCCATCCGCATCGCGCTGGCGTCGCCCGACAAGATCCGTCAGTGGTCGCACGGCGAGGTGAAGAAGCCGGAGACGATCAACTACCGCACCTTCAAGCCGGAGCGGGACGGCCTGTTCTGCGCCCGCATCTTCGGGCCGGTGAAGGACTACGAGTGCAACTGCGGCAAGTACAAGCGCATGAAGCACCGTGGCGTCGTGTGCGAGAAGTGCGGCGTGGAGGTGATTCAGTCCAAGGTGCGCCGTGAGCGCCTGGGACACATCACGCTGGCCACGCCCGTGGCCCACATCTGGTTCCTCAAGTCGCTGCCCAGCCGCATCGGCAACCTGCTCGACATCACCCTCAAGGAGATGGAGAAGGTGCTGTACTGCGAGAGCTACATGGTCATCGACCCCAAGGCGACGCCGCTCCAGAAGGGCGAGCTGATCTCCGAGGAGAAGATGCACCGGCTCTTCCAGGAGCACGGTGAGGACTCGTTCTCCGCGGGCATGGGCGGCGAGGCCGTCCGCGAGATGCTCAAGTCCCTGGACGTGGAGAAGCTGTCCGAGGAACTGCGCAAGGACATGCGCGAGACCACCAGCGAGGCGAAGCGGAAGAAGTACGCCAAGCGCCTGAAGGTGGCGGAAGCGTTCCGCGTCTCCGGCAACAAGCCGGAGTGGATGATGCTGGACGTCATCCCGGTCATCCCGCCCGACCTGCGTCCCCTGGTGCCCCTGGACGGTGGCCGCTTCGCGACCTCCGACCTCAACGACCTGTACCGCCGCGTCATCAACCGGAACAACCGCCTCAAGCGGCTCCAGGAACTGAACGCGCCGGACATCATCATCCGCAACGAGAAGCGGATGCTCCAGGAGGCCGTGGACGCGCTGTTCGACAACGGCCGCCGCGGAAAGACCATCACCGGCCCGAACAAGCGGCCGCTGAAGTCGCTGTCCGACATGCTCAAGGGCAAGCAGGGCCGGTTCCGTCAGAACCTGCTCGGCAAGCGCGTGGACTACTCGGGCCGCTCCGTCATCGTCGTCGGTCCCGAGCTGCGCCTGCACCAGTGCGGCCTGCCGAAGATCATGGCGCTCGAGCTCTTCAAGCCGTTCATCTACAACAAGCTTGAAGAGAAGGGCTACGTCACCACCATCAAGTCGGCGAAGAAGATGGTGGAGAAGGAGCGTCCGGAGGTCTGGGACATCCTCGAGGACGTGATCCGCGAGCACCCGGTGCTCCTCAACCGCGCCCCCACGCTGCACCGCCTGGGCATGCAGGCCTTCGAGCCCGTGCTCATCGAAGGCAAGGCCATCCAGCTGCACCCGCTGGTGTGCGCCGCGTTCAACGCGGACTTCGACGGCGACCAGATGGCCGTGCACGTGCCGCTGTCCATCGAGGCTCAGATGGAAGCGCGCGTGCTGATGATGTCGACGAACAACATCCTCAGCCCCGCGAACGGCAAGCCCATCATCGTCCCGACGCAGGACATGGTGCTCGGCATCTACTACATGACGCGCGCCCGCGAGTTCGCCAACGGCGAAGGCCGCATATTCGCGTCGCCGGACGAGGTGCGCGCCGCGTACGACCACGGTGAGGTCCACCTGCAGGCCAAGGTGGTGTGCCGCATCGACGGTAAGCGCAAGGAGACCACGGTCGGCCGCGTGCTGCTGTGGGAAGTCGTTCCGCGCCGCGTGGGCTTCGACGCCATCAACAAGGTGCTCGACAAGAAGTCGCTCGGTAACCTCATCGACCTCTGCTACCGCCTCACGGGCGAGAAGGAGACGGTGCTGCTGGCGGACCGCATCCGCAGCGCGGGCTACTTCCACGCGACCCGCGCCGGTATCTCCATCGCGCTCAAGGACATGATCATCCCTGCGAAGAAGCAGGAGTTCCTGGACTACGCGCGCAAGGAAGTGGCGGAGATCGAGAACCAGTACCTGGAAGGCCTCATCACCGACGGTGAGCGCTACAACAAGGTCATCGATATCTGGGCGGAGATCACCGAGAAGGTCGCCCAGGAGATGATGCAGCAGATCTCCCAGGACGAGGCTTCCGGGGACGTGGACGGCAAGCGCCTCACGCGCAAGCAGCCGTCGTTCAACCCCATCTACATCATGGCCGACTCCGGTGCCCGCGGCAGCGCCCAGCAGATCCGCCAGCTGGCGGGTATGCGCGGCCTGATGGCGAAGCCCTCCGGCGAAATCATCGAGACGCCCATCACGGCCAACTTCCGTGAAGGCCTCTCCGTGCTCCAGTACTTCATCTCCACGCACGGCGCCCGTAAGGGCCTGGCGGACACGGCGCTCAAGACGGCCAACTCCGGTTACCTCACCCGCCGTCTCGTGGACGTGGCGCAGGACGCCATCATCAACGAGTACGACTGCGGCACCATGGACGGTCTGTTCATCGGCGCCCTCGTCGAGGGCGGCGAGATCATCGAGCCGCTGGGTGAGCGCATCCTGGGCCGCGTGGCCCTGGACGACATCCTCGACCCGGTGACGGGCGAGGTGCTGGTGCGCGCCAACGAGGAGATCGACGAAGAGCGCGTCCGCCGCATCGAGAACAGCGGTCTGGACAAGGTGAAGATCCGCTCGGTGCTCACGTGCCAGGCCAAGCGCGGCATCTGCGTGGAGTGCTACGGCCGTGACCTGGCGCGTGGCCGCAAGGTGTCCGTGGGCGAGGCCGTGGGCGTCATCGCGGCGCAGTCCATCGGTGAGCCGGGTACGCAGCTCACGATGCGCACCTTCCACATCGGTGGTGCGGCGACCCGTCGCGCGGAGCAGTCCAGCCTTGAGAACCGCTACGCGGGTTCCGTGAAGTTCGCGGGCCTGAACACGGTGCAGAAGGCGGACGGCACGCTGGTGGCCATGAACCGCAACGGCGAGATCGTCGTCGTCGACGAGTCGGGCCGCGAGCGCGAGCGCTACCAGATCATCTACGGCGCCCGCATCATGGTGAAGGAAGGCCAGAAGCTGGAGCCGGGCGTGCTGGTGGCCGAGTGGGACCCGTTCGCCATCCCGCTGCTCACGGAAGTGGGCGGTGTCGTGCGCTACGAGGACATCATCGAAGGCGTGACGATGTCCGAGACGCTCGACGAGGTGACGGGCCTGTCGCGCAAGACGGTCATCGAGTCCAAGGACCCGGAGGCGCGTCCGCGCGTCACCATCCGCGACGCGGCCGGCAACGTGAAGGACCTGCCGTCCTCCAAGAACCAGGCGAGCTACTTCCTGCCCCAGGGCGCGATCATCACGGTCAACGACCAGGATGAGATCTCCGCGGGCGAGGTCATCGCCAAGGTGCCGCGCGAGACCACGAAGACCAAGGACATCACGGGCGGTCTGCCCCGCGTGGCCGAGCTCTTCGAGGCGCGCAAGCCCAAGGATGCGGCGGCGATCGCGGAGATCGACGGCGTGGTGTCCTTCGGCAAGGACACCAAGGGCAAGCGCAAGCTCATCATCACCCCCGAGGTGGGCGGCGAGCAGCGCGCGGACCTGGCCAAGGAGTACCTGATCTCCAAGGGCAAGAGCATCAACGTCCACTCCGGCGACCGCGTGAAGGCCGGCGAGGCGATGATGGACGGCGCAGCCAACCCGCACGACATCCTCAAGGTGCTGGGCGAGAAGGAACTCGCGCGCTACCTGGTGGACGAAGTGCAGGAGGTCTACCGACTGCAGGGCGTGAAGATCAACGACAAGCACATCGAGACGATCGTCCGGCAGATGCTGCGCCGGGTGCGCGTCACCGACGTGGGCGACACCAACTTCCTGGTCGACGAGCAGGTCGAGAAGTGGGTGTTCGAGGAGGAGAACGAGAAGGTCATGTCCGAAGGGAAGCGCCCGGCCGTGGGCGAGCCCTTGCTGCTCGGCATCACCAAGGCGTCGCTCTCCACCGAGTCGTTCATCTCCTCGGCGTCGTTCCAGGAGACCACGAAAGTGCTCACCGAGGCCGCCATCAACGGCAAGGTGGACTACCTGCGCGGCCTCAAGGAGAACGTCATCATGGGCCGGCTCATCCCCGCCGGCACGGGCCTGCCGAACTACAAGCACCTCGACATCGAGGTGGAGAGCCCCACGGACGAGGTCAACGAGATGGAGGCCGCCCTGGCCGCCACCCACGGCGACACCGGCCCGCTGGCCCCTCCGCCGTCCCGGTCGGACACCCGGTCCACCGACGTCGCCTAGTGCTTCCGTGAGAAGCGTCCCTGACGCTTCCTGAGTCAGCCGCCGTCCTGGTGTCATACCGGGGCGGCGGCTTTCTCGTTTTGCACACTCCGCTGCCTGTTCGCTTGACAGTATGTCGCGGTGCGTTATTTTGACGCATCATGTTGTGAGACCCGGAACACCCGGGGGGGAGCGCGATATGGCGACGACGAGTGCGAAGGCTGACGAGAAGACGGGCGTGACGCAGAACGTGGAGGCCTATCTGAAGGGGCGGTTCTCCGAGGCGCAGAAGCGGTTCCAGGGCCTGGAAGGGGAGGCGAACAAGGCCTTCCGTGCGCTGGAGACGCGGGGCCAGGTGGCGGCGAAGGAGGTCCAGGCCCTGTGGACGAAGGTCCAGGCCGGTGAGCTGCGTGCCGACCCTCGCGTGCAGGAGTTGAGCAAGAAGGTGGACGCCGCGAGCGGGGAGCTGCGCAAGCGGTTGGACGGGCTCCAGACGAAGGTCGTGGAGGCGGTGGGAGTTGCCAGCCAGTCCCAGGTGGAGCAGATCACCCGAGAGCTGAACCGCCTGACGAAGAAGCTGGATGTGCTCCTGAAGCCCACCCGTCGCGCCCACCGGACGACCAAGAATTCGGGCGGCGCGGCGTCTTCTCCGCGGGCCTGAGCAGCGTTTTCATCACCCATGGGGTGTGCTTAGGTCGCAAACCCCTTTGAATGCCCAGGGTTCCTTCCGCGGAAGGAGCCCGGGGTAACTCCCGGAGAGACTTCATGGACACCAACACCGAGGCCCCCCGAGAGAAGACCTCCGTGGCGGAGGCATTCGAACGGATCTGGAGCCAGGCGCTCCTGGCGGTGAACACGGCGGAGGAGGAGGCTTCCCGCGCCGTGCAGCGCGTGGCGTCCGTCGCGGGCTGGAGCCAGGACGAGGTGAAGCGTCAGGCCCGTGAGTTCGCGGACCGGCTGACGGGGCACCGCAAGGACCTGGAGCACAACGTGGAGGAGCGGGTCCGCACGGCCCTGACTCTCCTGAAGCTGCCGCGCCGCGAGGAACTGCAGGCATTCGGTGCCCGCCTGGAGCGTCTGAACGAACGCATCCAGGCCCTGGAGCACCGCAAGTGAGTGGACCCGCCGCCTCGGGCGGCAGGTCGTTGGGAACGCGGTTCTTCGCGGGGCTGCATGCCCTGAGCAGCGGGTGCTCCCGGCTCCCGCTGCTCGCGGGCGTGGCGCTCGTGGTGTCCGCTCGGGTGGTGCCCCTCCTGGAGGAGCCCGCCTCCCAACCCGTGGTCCCCGAGATGGTGGCGCAGGAGGCCGTCTCCGAGGAGGGGGCCCTCATCGACGCCGTGCTGGCCAAGCGCGCCCCGGACCTGGGGCTCACGCTGCGCCGGCGGCTGGGGCAGGCCATCGACGAGGAGTCGCGCCGCACGGGGTATGATCCGCTGCTGGTGCTGGCCCTCATCGACGTGGAGTCCGACTTCGAGGAGGAGTCCGTCTCCGAGAAGGGCGCTCGGGGCCTGATGCAGATCAAGCCCAGCACGCTGCACTTCCTGGCGGAGAAGGAAGGCCTGAGGCTGTCGCGCGAGGAGGTGGTGGCCGATCCCGCCGTCTGCGTGCGCCTGGGCATCCGCTACCTGCGCAACCTGCAGGGCCGCTTCGGCGGAGACCTGGACCTGGCGCTGATGGCCTACAACGCGGGCCCCACGCGCATCCGGGATGCCATGAAGGCCGGGGAGCTGGAGAAGTTCCGCCGCTACCCCCGGGCCGTGCGGCGCGATTTCCGACGCTTTCGCGAGGGCCATGGCCTGGGTGGGGACTGGGCGCTCGCGCAGCGTGAACCGCCCCCACCGGCGCCTGACGAGACGCCGACCGCGGCGCCCTGACGGTCTTCGGGGCCGGACTGGAAGACGGGCCCCCGGGTGAATGTTCGGCGCGGCGAAGCGCTCCAAGGAGGGTCGTCGCCGCCTTGTTCCGCTCCCCCGGGTGCGCTAAGTCGTTCGCAAGCTCCCGGGACTGTTGAGGATTCCCAGGAGGAATGCCCCCCATGCCCCGTCCGTCCGCCCGCATTGCCATCACCGTCGTGGCCTCGCTCGTCCCCATGCTGGCCCTGGCCGGTTCGGTCTTCCTGAACGGCGTGAAGATCGACGGGGTGACGAACACGCGCTTCGAGAAAGCCACCGTCCGCATCGACGCGGAAGGGAACATCTACATCGACGCGCCGGGGTACGCCGCCCGCGTGACGACCGTGACGCCCACGCCTGCGACGCCTTCCGCCGCTACTCCTTCCACGCCCACGCCTCCGGCCGCCGCTCCTCCGGACGCGGGCGTCGTCGCGCAGGCCCCCGCGCCGGCCGCACCCGCTGCCCCCTCGGCCTCACCGGGGCGCATCACCCAGCGCTACTGGCTGGTGACAGAGCAGACGACGCCGGGCATGACGGATTTCGACATCGACGTGTACGTGAACTCGCGCTGGCTGCGCCGTTTGCGCAACAACGAGGACCAGGTGGTGGTGGACATCACCAGCCAGTTGCGTCCCGGCGCGAACGCGGTGACGCTGATTGCCCGCAAGCAGGTTGGGGGCAGCCGCCGCAGCACGTCGCCCGGGAACGTCTTCAAGGTGATCATCGGCGAGGGGAACGAGGGCGGCGGCAACGTGATGATTGACACGCCCCTCATCCGCTTCCAGAAGACGGCTGCGGACGTGCAGGACGCGACCGAGGAGTTCACGCTCACCACCCGTTAGGGTGCGCGGGAAGGGAGACGACGGTGTTCACCATCGACGAGCGCTACCGGGGCCTTCCCGCCAACCGCGACCAGGTGCTGGCGCTGCACCTGGCCCTCAACACGCCGCACGTGGCCATCCCCGGCAAGCAGGCCGGGCCCGCGCAGGCCTTCGTGGTGGGGCTGCGAGGCGGGCAGGGCGCGGGCGTCTTCGTGTACCTGTACCTCGTGGAGGCGGGGGACTGCGCGGTGTACGTGTCTGGCCGGCGCATCCAGTCCGCGGATGAGCTGCGCGAGGACGAGGACGACGCGCTCGCGTTCGTGGAGTCGCTGGGCTTCATGATGGACAACGCGAACTGGCGTGCCGCGGCCCCCGCGCAGCAGGACGAGTGGCTGAAGACGCTGCCCGTGTTCTTCCGGGAGCCCACGCTCGTGCCCGCCGTGAAGGCCCGCGCCGAAGAGAAGCGCAACGTCGCCACCACCCTGGGCCGCTTCCTGGCCGCGTTCTGACCCCCCACCCTGGATTGGCACCCATGTTCCGCATCACTTCCTCCTGCTTCCTCGCGTTCGCGCTCGCGTCGGCGGGCTGTGCGCACGTCCCCACGGAGAAGGAGCGCCAGGGTTCGGAGATCCACTACGACCTGGGCGTGCAGGCGCAGCAGCACGGCCATGTGCAGGACGCGCTCGCGGAGTACCAGAAGGCGCTGGAGCTGAACCCGGGCAACCCGGAGGCCCACAACGCGGTGGGTCTGCTGCTGCACCTGTCCTTCCAGCGGCTCGACGAGGCGTCGGCCCACTACGAGAAGGCACTGACGCTGCGGCCGTCCTTCTCCGACGCGCGCACCAACCTGGGCAACCTGCGCCTGGCCCAGGGGCGCTACGACGACGCCATCAAGCTGTACGAAGCGTCGCTCAATGACATGCAGTACCGCTACGGCTTCTCCGCGCAGGGGAACCTGGGTTGGGCGCTCTACAAGAAGGGCGACACGGCGAACGCGGTGCAGAACATCAAGGCCGCCATCACCACCAACCCGGACTTCTGCCTGGGCTACAAGAACCTGGGCATCATCTACGACGAGACGGGCAAGACGGAGGAGGCGTGCCGGCAGTTCGCCCACTACCGTGAGAAGTGCCCCGAAGTGGCGGAGGCCTACCAGCGCGAAGGCGTGTGCCAGGCGAAGCTCGGGCGGGTGGAGGAGGCGAAGAAGGCGTTCGCGGGCTGCGAGGCCAAGGCCCAGTCCAACGAGCAGGTGCTCAAGGACGATTGCCGCTCACTGCTGGACCACCTCTAGCCGCGGGGGCCCCGAAAGACCGTGGACCACGTCGACTTCGGCAAATACCTCAGCCAGCAGCGCGAGCTTCGCGGCATGTCGCGCGAGGACGTCTCCCGGGAGACGAAGATTCCCCCCAGCCTCGTCGCGGCGCTGGAGGCGGGGCAGGTGGAGCGGCTGCCCGAGCGCGTGTTCGTGCTGAACTACATCCGCGCGTACGCGCAGGTCATCGGCCTGTCGCCGGAGGAAGCGGCGCTGCGCTACGAGGAGGTGGACCGGGCGGTGCCCGCGCCTTCTCCGGCGCAGCTCGAAAAGGCGCGTCGCAAGCGGGCGTACGTCATCCTGGCCATCCTCCTGGCGGTCGTGCTCCTGGGCGCGGGCCTGTTCCTGGTGCTGTCCGGGAAGCTCCCGCCCCCCGCGGCGCGTTGACG
Organism: Corallococcus sp. AB032C; assembly: GCF_003668935.1. NCBI lineage: Bacteria > Pseudomonadati > Myxococcota > Myxococcia > Myxococcales > Myxococcaceae > Corallococcus > Corallococcus sp. AB032C. The sequence continues at coordinate 17,702 of NZ_RAWP01000091.1, forward strand.
AGGGATCATGGAGCGCTACGCCGACGATGCGTTCGTGCTGTCCACGGTGGACTACGGTGAGTCCGACCGGCTGGTGACGCTGCTCACGCGCGAGCACGGCAAGCTGACCGCGTTCGCCGCGGGCGCGCGCAAGAGCAAGCGCCGGTTCGCGGGAGCGCTGGAGCCGTTCATGCGGCTGCGCGTGCAGTTGGTTGAGACGCGCGGCAGCACGGTGCGCATCGATTCGGCGGACATCGTCGCGGGCTTCTACGCCGCGCGCGAGGACCTGTCGCTCATCGCCCGGGCGCTGTACGCGGTGGAGCTGTGCCGCGAGCTCACGCGCGAACACGAACCGCACCCGGAGCTGTTCGAGCTGGTGGAGGGCTACATGCACCGGCTGGACGCGAAGGAGGCCGGGCCCACGTCGTTGCTCGCGTTCGAGCTGGCCGCGCTGGCGCAGGCGGGGTTGATGCCCCGGTTCGACTCCTGCTCGCTGTGTGGTGGTCAGCCCGGCGAGCGGCCCCGGTTCGACCAGGGCCACGGTGGCGCGGTGTGCGAGCCGTGTGGCGGACGTGCGCGTGATTCGGTGCCGGTGCCGGTGGCGCTGCTGGCCGGCCTGCGCTCGCTCCAGGAGGGGCAACGTACGCCGCTGCCCGCGGACCTCCGCGCGCGGGCTCGTGGCCTGCTCAACGTCTTCATCGCGCACCACGTGGGCCGCAAGCTCAAGAGCGTGGACTTCATGGCGCAGGTGGGCCTGGACTGACACGGGCAGCACGCGGTCCCCAGGGGGAGCTGTCATGCACGAAGCCGGGCCGCTGGACGTGGTGTGTGTCGGCGAAACGCTGGTGGACTTCCTTCCCGTGGCTGGCGGCGCCACACGCGTGCGGGACGTGGAGGCCTGGAAGCCATCGCCGGGAGGTTCCCCTGCCAACGTCTCCGTGGGGCTCGCGCGGTTGGGCCTGCGCTCGGCGATGGTGGGCGTGGTGGGCTCCGACGAGTTCGGCCACTTCCTTCGCGACCGGTTGGCGGCGGACGGCGTGGACGTGAGCCGCCTGCGACAGGTGGACCACGCTCGCACGGGCCTGTTGTTCGTCTCGCTGGACGCGCATGGCGAGCGCAGCTTCACGTACTTCCGGACGCGGTCCGCGGAGTTCCTGCTGGACGACTCCGACGTGGACGGCGACTTCGTGCGACGCGCGAAGGTGCTGCACTGCGGCTCCAACTCCCTGCTCCTACCGGAGGCACGCGAGGCCATGGTCCGCATGCTCACCCTGGCCCGTGAGGCCGGGATGCTGGTGAGCTGTGATCCGAACCTGCGGCTTCACATGTGGACTCAGCCCGAGGAGCTGCAGGCGCTCCTGGGACGCATGCTGCCTTTGTGCACGGTGGTGAAGCTGTCCGAGGAGGAGATCCACTTCGCGACCGGCGAGCACTCGCCCGAGGCGGCCCTGCACGTCCTGGCCGCGCGGGGCGTGCGGCTTCCCGTGGTGACGCTGGGCCCTCGTGGCGCGGTGTTCCTCTGGCGGGGCGAGGTCCTCTCCGTTCCCGCGCCCCAGGTGACGGTGGTGGACACGACAGGCGCGGGGGATGGCTTCGTGTCCGCCATGTTGAGCGGCCTGGCGCGTTGGTACGGCGACGCGCGGTCGCTGGAGGGCGCGACACGTGAGGAACTGGTCGCGCTGATGACCTTCGCGGCGGGCGTGGGGGCCCGGGTGGTGACGAAGCTGGGAGCGGTGGCGGCGCTCCCCCTTGCATCCGAAGTGGAGGGGCTTCTGCCCGCTCTACCCGCAGTGAGACGCATCGCGCGCTGACGGGAAGCGCCGTTCCGGGTCAGGCTCGCGTGCTTCGCTGCGTCCTGCGTGGCCCACCATCCCATCCAGGAGGGACCGATGAGTGACACCCGTGAGACTTCTTCCTCCGCCCCGGCTCGCGTCCGGGGACTGGAGCAGATCGACCGGCTGTCGGTGCCCCTGCCGCATGGCACCGAGGTCACGACTCGCGTGGAGCGCGTGGCGTCCGGGGGACGCCGCATCCCGCAGGGTGTGGTGGGCCGCGTGGTGCGCGCGCATGACGGCGGCTTCGACGTGCAGATCGTCGGCGTGGGCGAGGTGTGGTTCGCGCGCGACGAACTGGTGCCCCGGCGCACGGGACAGGTGCAGTTCGCCCAGCGGCGCGAGGCGGCCTGGAGCGCGCTGCGACCATGCGTGGTGCTGGAGACGCGCGTGGGCAGTCACGCCTGGGGGCTCGCGGATGAGCGCTCCGACGTGGACGTGCGCGGTGTGTTCGCGCTGCCGCTTCCGTGGACGCTGGGCCTGGGGCAGCCGCCGCGGGACCTGGTGAGCGCGGATGGCAGCACCACGTACTGGGAGGTCCGCAAGACGGTGGAGCAGGCGCTGCGCGCGGATCCGAACACGCTGGAGACCCTCTTCGTCCCTGGCGCGACGGCGGTGGACGAACTGGGCACGTGGGTGCTGGAGGCGCGCGAGGCGTTCGTCTCCAAGGCCGTCTTCGGCAGCTTCGGACGCTACGCCATGAGCCAGCTCGACAAGCTCACTCGCAGCCAGCGGCTGGCCGAGCACCGCGACCTGCTCCTCGCGTGGCTGTGCGAGGAGCCCACGCCGGACCTGGACGAGGTGGCCCGTCGCCTGGCCGCCGTGTCTCCCCGTGCCTCGCCCACGCCCGAGGACGCGGTGCTCGCCGCGAAGACTTACGTCAAGCAGCTCTACCGCTCGCTCTGGGACCAGGGGCTGCTTACGTCGAACGACTTCGCGGCGCTCACGGCGTACGCGCGCGGCGGGGGCCAGCGTCCTCCGTCCGCTCGGGAGCTGCGGCCGAAGAACGCGTACAACCTGCTGCGGCTGGTGGCGCTGGCGACGGGCTGGCTGCGCGACGGTGTTCCCACGTTCGAGGCGACGGGGGCGATGAAGGCGCGGCTGCTCGACATCAAGGGAGGACAGGTGCCCCTGGAGGACGTGCTGCGCGACGCCGAGGCGATGGCTCCGGCGTTGGAGGCCGCGCACCGCGAGAGCCAGCTGCCGGAGCATCCGGACTACGCCCGCGCGGACCAGTTGCTGCGTCGCGTGGGGGATGAGGTGGCTCGGCGCTGGGTCTTGAAGACGCCTGGACCGCTGGGCCGTGACGCGCCGGAGGCTCCGGCGCTGGAAGGAGGGACGGAATGAAGGGCAGGGTGACGGAACATCAGGAGCGCATGGCGGACCGCGTGCTGGACGCGGAGTCCCTCCTGCGCGAGCACCTGGTCATCTCGCTGTCTGGCGCGCATGCGTACGGTTTCCCGTCGCATGACAGCGACCTGGACCTCAAGGCCATCCACATCGCGCCCACCGCCGCGCTCCTCGGCCTCCAGCCCCGGCACGTGCCGGCGGAGCGGCTGGAGGTGCTGGAGGGCGTGGAGGTGGACTACTCGTCCAACGAGCTGCAGCCCGTGCTGCTGGGCATCCTCCAGGGCAACGGCAACTACATCGAGCGCGTGCTGGGTGCCATCACCGTGCGGGCCCTGCCGGAGCTGGAGGCGCTGCGGCCCCTGGTGCGGGCCGTGCTGTCGCGGCGCATCCACCGGCACTACCGCGGCTTCGCGCAGGGGCAGTTCCGCGAGTGGGAGAAGAGCGGATTCCGCTCCGTGAAGAAGTTGCTGTACGTGCTGCGCACCACGCTCACCGGAACGCATGCGCTGCGCACGGGCGAAGTGGAGACGGACGTCACCGTCCTGCTGGAACCGTATGGCTTTGGTGAAGCCCGCACTCTGGTGGAGCGCAAGCGGAGCGGTGAGCGCATCGAGCTGACCGACGCGCTCAGCGAGCAGTGGCAGCAGGCGGTGACGCGCGCCTTCGCGGTGCTCGACGAGGCGGATGCGGCCTCCGTGTTGCCTCTGGAGCCACAATCGTCGGCCGTGGCCGCGCTCGAAGGCTGGATGCTCGAGGCGCGGCGACGGCGGTTCGGCGCCTAATCCGCTTTCACCGGGCTCCGAAGGATGGGGTGGGGGCCGTCTGTAAAGACGGTCATCGACCTGGGAGGGCATGGCGGGTAACATCCGCCCCGCCATGAGCACGCAGGGAGTCGCCGGAGACGATCCCGACCGGGGGCGGCGCATCGGAAAGTACGAGATCCTCACCCGCCTCTCGATGGGCGGGATGGCGGAGCTGTTCCTCGCGTACACGTCCGGCCCCGGTGGCTTCCGCAAGTTCGTGGCGGTGAAGCAGATCCTCCCCGACATCAAGAAGGACGACCAGTTCGTCAAGATGTTCCTCGACGAGGCGCGCATCACCGCGGCCTTCTCGCACGCGAACATCGGACAGGTGTTCGACCTGGGTGAGGAGGACGGCGAGCTGTACCTCGCCATGGAGTTCCTGCCCGGCCAGAACCTGGAGCAGGTGGTGAAGATGGCGGAGCGGCGCAAGTACGCGCTGCCGCTGGGCTTCAGCGCGCGCGTGATTCGCGACACGTGCCTGGGCCTGCACTACGCCCACCACTTCATGGATCCGTCCGGCCGCCCCGTGGCCGTGGTTCACCGCGACGTGTCCCCGAAGAACGTGATGCTCACCTACGACGGCGTCGTGAAGGTGATCGACTTCGGCATCGCCAAGGCGCGCGGCAAGCTGGGCCGCACGCAGGTGGGCACCGTGAAGGGGACCAGCGGGTACATGTCCCCGGAGCAGGTTCGCAACAAGGACCTGGATGGCCGCAGCGACCAGTTCTCCACGGGCGTGATGCTCCATGAGCTGCTGGCAGGACAGCGCTTGTTCAACGCGCCCGGTGAAGCCGCCGTGATGATGCAGATCGTGGACGGGGACATTCCCGCGCCGCGCTCGCTCAACGCGGCCGTGCCGGAGGCCCTGGAAGCAGTGGTGCTCAAGGCGCTGTCTCGCGATGCCACCCAGCGCTTCGGCACCTGCCGGGAGATGGGGCGCGCCATCGAGGCCACGCTGGGCGCCGAGCTGTTCGACGAAGACCAGATGACCGCCGTCATGGGCGAGCTCTTCGAAGAGAAGCGCCAGAAGACGCGCACGCTCCTGGAGCTGGCCAGCCGCGCCGAGGATGCCCGCGTCAGCGAGGCCGCCGGTGCGCTCCAGGTGGAGGAGGGCAGTGAACAGGCCTCCGCCGCGGCCACCGCGCAGGTGCAGTCGCCGCACGCGGAGGCTCCAGCCGCGGACGTCGCGGCGTCCTTCAAGCCCACGCCCGTCCGCCGCCCCGCGACCGAGTCCGCGGCGCCCGCGCCCCGCGCGACCCCTCGGCCCACCAATGAGGCCGTGGAGGCCCGCGCGTCTCGCGTCAACACTCCCACCGTGACGCCGCGAGCGCAGCGGCCCTCTGGCTCGGATGGGACGCCCGTTCCCCGGGTCATCCGTCCTCCCGCTGACGCCGTGCGGCCCCCGCGGGCCCGTCCCAGCGCGCGCCCCGAGCCCACCGAGGCCCGCGACGCGGCCGAGTCCGACGGGCTGATGGATCCGCCCAGCGAACTCCAGACCCAGCGCTTCAAGGCCCGTCCGGTGCGCGGCACCACGCGGCCCTCACGTCAGGTGGAGGAAGAGGAGTCCGTTGAAGCGCCCCCCGTGGCCCCGCCCGCTCGCGAGGGCTCCGGCTGGGGCATGCGGCTGTTCCTGCTCCTCCTCCTGGGCGGCGTGGTCGGGCTGGCGACGCTCGAACCCGTGCGCCGCATGTTCATGCCGGCGTTCGACTCCGCGAAGCAGTGGGTGAAGGCGGAGATGGATCCGCCTCCACCCGTGGACCCCGCCGCGAACGGACAGTGGCCGCCGAAGCCCTCCGGTCCTCCGCCGGGCTTCGTCCAGAAGACCACCCCCGAGCCCGAGCCGGTGGTGGATCCGCCACCCGCGCCCGAACCGGTGGTGGACGCGACGCCCGCCGACACGAAGAAGGCCCCCGCCGGCAAGGGGGGACGCAAGACGAAGCCGGCCGGCACGACGGAAGCGCCCGCGGTGGCGAAGGCGGAGCCGCGCCCCGCGAAGCCCGAGCCCTCGGAGCGGCCCCCGGAACCCGTCACCACCGTCACGCAGGTGGAGAACCCGGAGGTGCTCGACACGACCACCTCGAAGGGCGCGGCGAAGGCGGGCCTGGGCTGGCTGACGCTCTACACGGTGCCGAAGAACGCGGCGGTGTTCGACGGTGCCACGCAGCTGGGCACGTCCCCGCTGATCAAATTCCCCCTGCCCATCGGGACGTACCGTTTGCGCGTGGTGGACCCTCAGGACCCCGGCGGTACGAGCAAGCTGTTGTCCGCTCCCATCCGCCCCGGCGAAGTGACGAAGCTGCAGATTCGACTGGCCGACCTCCCGGCCTATTCGGACTGACCGCCGTCCTTGACGCTCCTGGACCCCCTCACTAGGGTCCGCCGCGTTCCGCTTTCGCCTTCGACGCACTGCGAGAAGGACTCGCCAACATGTATTTCCAGGACCTCATCCTCACGCTCCAGAAGCACTGGGCCGACAAGGGATGCATCGTCACCCAGTCGTACGACACGGAAGTCGGCGCGGGCACGATGGCCCCCTACACGTTCCTGCGCGCGCTCGGTCCCGAGCCGTGGAACGTCGCCTACGTGCAGCCCTCGCGGCGCCCCGCCGACGGCCGCTTCGGTGAGAACCCGAACCGCCTGTTCCAGCACCACCAGTTCCAGGTCATCCTCAAGCCCGCGCCCAAGAACGTCCAGGAGCTGTACCTGGAGTCGCTGCGGAAGATCGGCCTGGACCCGCTGGAGCACGACATCCGCTTCGTCGAGGACGACTGGGAGTCGCCCACGCTGGGCGCCTGGGGCCTGGGATGGGAGGTGTGGTGCGACGGCGAGGAGGTGACGCAGTTCACCTACTTCCAGCAGTGCGGCGGCTTCGAGTGCCGCCCCGTGGCCGCGGAGCTGACGTACGGGCTGGAACGCCTGGCCAGGTATCTCCAGAACGTGGAGAGCGTCTTCGACATCGAGTGGGTCAAGGGCGTGAAGTACCGCGAGATCTTCCACGCGAACGAGGTGGAGATGAGCAAGTACGCCCTCCACGAGTCCGACCCGCAGATGCTCTTCACGCTGTTCGACGCGTACGAGAAGGAGTGCAAGCGGCTCATCGAGCACCACCTGCCGCTGCCCGCCTACGACTTCGCGCTCAAGTGCTCGCACACGTTCAACCTGCTGGATGCGCGTGGCTCCATCTCCGTCACCGAGCGCGCCAGCTTCATCAAGCGCGTGCGTGACAACGCGCGCCTGTGCGCGGAGGGCTACCTGCAGATGCGCGAGCGGCTGGGCTTCCCGCTGACGAAGACGCCGTGGACGGTGGGCGAACAGCCGCCGGTGTTGGAGGGCAAGCCCGCCAGCGACTACTGGAAGACGGTGCAGCTCAACAAGCCCGTGGAGAAGAAGGAGAAGACGGAGGTGGCCCGTGGCTCGTGACCTGCTCCTGGAAATCGGTGCCGAGGAGATCCCGGCGTCGTTCATCGTGCCCGCGCTGGAGGACCTGAAACGCGTGCTCACCGAGCGCATGGCCGACGCGCGCTTGAAGCACGGTGATGTGCGCACCTTCGGAACGCCGCGCCGGCTGGCCGTCCTCGTTCGCGACGTGGCGGACTCGGGCGAGGACGTGACGAAGGAAGTCCTGGGGCCCAGTGCCAAGGCCGCCTTCGACGCGCAGGGCAAGCCCACCAAGGCGGCGGAGAAGTTCGCCGAAGGGCTCAAGCTGTCCGTGGACGCGCTCGGCCGCACGACGACGGCCAAGGGCGAGTACGTGTCCGCGCGCGTGGAAGAGAAGGGACGCCCAGCGGACGCCATCCTCCAGGATGCGCTGAACTCCGCGGTGCACGGCATCAACTTCAAGAAGTCCATGCGCTGGGGTGACGTGGACACGTCCTTCGCGCGCCCGGTGCAGTGGCTGGTAGCGCTGTTGGGCGACATGGAGCTGGCGGTGGTGCTCGGCGACGTGAAGAGCGGACGGGCGACCTACGGCCACCGCTTCCTCGCGCCGGGTCCCATCACGCTGAAGGCGCCCGCGGACTACGAGTCCGCGCTGGAGAAGGCGCACGTGCTGGCGGACATCGGCAAGCGCCGCGCGTCGCTCGTGGAGAAGCTGCACGCCGCGGCGACGGCGGCAGGCGGGCAGCTCATGGAGGACGAGGGCCTGGTGGACCAGGTGACGAACCTGGTGGAGCTGCCGAGCCCCGTGGTGGGCAGCTTCGACGCGCGCCACCTGGACCTGCCGTCGGAGGTGCTGGTGCAGGAGATGAAGAGCCACCAGCGCTACTTCTCTCTGTTGGACGGGCAGCGGAAGCTGCTGCCGCGCTTCATCGCCGTGTCCAACACGCCGGTGCGCGACGCGCAGCTGTCCCTGCGTGGCTACGAACGCGTGCTGCGCGCGCGGCTCGCGGACGGGCGCTTCTTCTTCGACGAGGACCGCCGCACGCCGCTGGCCGACCGCGTGGAGAAGCTGGGCCGTGTGGTGTGGCAGGGCCAGCTGGGCACGTACCTGGAGAAGGTGGAGCGCTTCCGCTCGCTGGCGGGCTGGCTGGCCCAGGCCACGGGCAGGGCAGGGGCGGTGGCCACGGTGGAGCGCGCCGCCACGCTGTCCAAGGCGGACCTCGTCACCGGCATGGTGGGCGAGTTCCCGGAGCTCCAGGGCGTGATGGGCCGCGAGTACGCCAGAGCAGGCGGCGAGCCCGACGCGGTGGCGCTGGCCATCTTCGAGCACTACCTGCCCCGCGGCGCCGAGGACGCGCTGCCGTCCCAGGACGCGGGCGCGCTCATCGGCCTGGCGGACCGCCTGGACTCGCTGTGCGGCATCTTCGCCATTGGCAAGGCTCCGTCGGGCGCGGCGGATCCGTTCGCGCTGCGCCGCGCGTGCCTGTCCATCATCCGCATCGTGCTGGGGCGCGGCTACCGCTTCAGCCTCTCCGCCGCGGTGGACGAGGCGCTGCGCCTGCTGGCCCCCAAGCTGGCCAACGTGAAGCGCAAGCCAGGGGAAGCAGCCCCGCGCGAGCAGGTGCTGGAGTTCTTCCGCGGCCGCCTCAAGGCGCTGTGGGGCGAGCAGCACCGCACCGACGTCGTGGAGGCGGTGCTGGCCGTGGGCTTCGATGACCTCGTCGCGGCGAAGAAGCGCCTGGAGGCCCTGAGCGTGCTCGTGGGCCACTCGGACTTCCAGCCGCTTGCGGCGGCGTTCAAGCGCGTGGTCAACATCGTGGAGAAGCAGGGCAAGGACGTGGCCGGCGGGCAGACCAACCCGCAGCGCTTCACGGATGAGCCGGAGAAGAACCTCCACACCGCCTTCACCCAGGCGCGCGACAAGGTGGGCGCGCTCGTGCGCGCGGACGACTTCGCCAGCGCGCTCAAGGAGATCACCGGCCTGAAGCCCGCCGTGGACACCTTCTTCGACAAGGTGATGGTGATGGCCGAGGACAAGGACCTGCGGGAGAACCGCATCCGGTTCCTCACGGAGATTGGCGCCCTGTTCAACCAGGTGGCGGACTTTTCCAAGATCCAGGCCGAGACCGCCACTGCCTGAGCCTGGCCGCCGCTTCACCGCCGGAGCGTGCCCGTTCCCCCACCAGGGGGGCGGCGCACGCCTTCCGGACGGGGGCGGATGTCGGCGGGAAGGCGACCGGGAATAGTGGCCCCCCTATTCAGTTGCCCGGCGCAGGGCCGCGTTCCTACACTCCGCCCCCCTCTGATGCGCCTCTACTTCCTGACCCCCGCGCTGCTGCTCCTCGGTGCGTGTTCGATTGAATCCGAACCGAACCCGCCTCCGTCCACCCGCTTTGTCTACCCCAGCGGGGTGGCGTTCTGGCGCCCTCCAGCGGCGGGCGGGCCATCCGCGAGCAACGGCTATCTGTTCGTCGCGAACGCCAACTTCGACAACTGCTACGACTCCGGTTCGGTGGTGGCACTGAACCTGGACACGCTGAGCACGCAGGTGGACGGGCAGACCGTCATGGTGCCCCACCTGGGCAGCGTGCCCCCGGACGCCTCGCTCGCCTTCGAGGACCTGTCCTCCGCGGACGAGTCGCTCGTGCAGATCCGCAGCTTCGCGGGTGAGCTGGCCATGTGGGTGAACCCGGCCACGGGTCTGCCACGCCTGTTCGTGCCCTCGCGTGCGGAGGGCAACAACCTGAACGCGGTGGACGTGAGCCTGGAGGCCAACGGCGCTCCGGTGCTCACCTGCGTGCAGGGCGGCGTGGACTGCCGCAACGGCGCGCTGTCGCTCACCGAGGACATCCCGTCGTCCCTCAGTGACGAGGGCCGGCCAGGCCTGCCCCGCGCTCCGTCGCCCATCGGCGTGACGGTGGATGAGGCGAGCGGCAACCTGTATGTGACGCACTCGGAGGCGGCGGACTCGCCCGCCAAGTCCAGCACCAACTTCGAGAGCTACCTGGCCACGCTGAAGCTGGACAACCCCACGCGGGACTCGCTGGGCTTCATCTCGCTGTCTCCCGAGGGCTACCTCTACGGCGGCTCGGATTCGGTGACGGTGGGCGCGGGCTACCTCTACGTGACGGGCCGCAACTTCGTGGCCGGCATCAGCGGCACCGTGGCCGGCAACTACGTGCTGCGGCTGGTGGACAAGAACGACCCCGGCACCATCCTGGAGCCCTCGCTGCAGTCGGAGTACCGCATCCGCGAGGCGCGCGCGGCGCGCGTGGTACCCCGTCCGGTGACGCCGGCGGAGCTGGCGGCGCGTCCGAACTTCGTGCGCGAGCGGCTGTACATGCTGGCGCGCGGCCCGGACACGCTGCTCACCCTCGACTTCGAATACGACGCGGTGCCGGGCACCGCCGCCACCCAGCCCTTCTTCCGGGTGGTCTCCGCGGTGCCCATGCCCGACGGCGTGAGCGACATGCAGATCATCTCGCGGACGCCGGGCACGTCCAACGCGGACACCCACATCATCGCGGTGACGAGCACCGGCGACAGCGCGTTGTCCCTCTACGACGAGGCGCTCGGGCAGGTCGTGGCGCAGGTGCCGCTCGTCAACAGCCTCAACCAGACCAGCAACCCGTCACAGGCCTTCGGGCTGACGGTGGACAACCCCGCCGGGACGAACGCGGCGCGGCTGTTCGTGACCAACTTCGGAGACAGCCAGGTGGCCATCGTGGACATCCCCGACCTGTCGCGTCCCCAGGACGCGCGGGTGGTGGCGAAGCTGGGCATCCAGCAGCAGCGCGATCCGAACCAGGGCACCAGCGTGTGCCAGGAGAACTGACCTTGAAGCGCGGCTTTCTTGCTGCCCTGTTGCTGAGCGGCGCGAGCCTCGCGCTCGCCTGCTCCGACACCACCTCCACCGCGGGCGCCGCCGGTCTGTCCGGCACGTACGACGTGGTGCTCTCCAACCAGCTCGTCTTCGTCACCTCCCAGGACCGGGATGAGCTGCGCGTGCTGGACCTGACGCGCACGCCGCGTGAGTTCATCCCCGCGCCCAACCCGCTGGAGCCCCTGGCCATCCCCGTCATCGCGCGGCCCGACTCGCTCACCCGCGACGTGGGCTACAACGACAAGGGCGAGGACGTTTCCGGCCCGTACATCTACGCGCGCAGCTCCGGCGGCCGCGGCATCTCCGTGGTGGCCGCGGACCGCGCGCGCCTCAACGAGGTGACGCGCCTGGCGACCGGCCAGCTCATCACCGCCTTCGCCGCGCACGCCCCGGTGGCGGAGGGCGCCCCGAGCGTCCTGTACTACGCGCTCCAGACGCGCCCGGCGGCCGCCGAGCAGCTCTGCGGACCCTTTGGCGGCGGGGTGGTGATGCGCCAGGACCTGCCCGGCCCGGAGGGCTTCGACGCGGCCACGCTGCCTCCCGCGCTGCCCGTCTTCTGCCTCAAGCCGGCGGACACGGTGATGTCCATGGTCACGCTGCCCGCGCGGGCCGACCGGGTGGACTCGCTGGTGGTCGCCATCCGCAACGTGTCCGGCACCAGCCGGCTCGTGCGCGTCGTCGCGGACGGGGCCTCCGTGGAGATTCCCTACAAGCGGCCGCGTCCGGCGCCCTACGCGGTGCCCAACTACGCGGACCTGGTGGACATCCCGGCGCGGCTCGTGGCCACGCACCCCAGCTACGGCGTGCCGAAGCCCAAGCTCGAGGATGGGAGCTGCCCGCCGGGCACGGACGTGAAGACCGCGGAAGACGGGACGACGACATGCGTCGAGTCCTGGCCCGCGGGCCGCTTCGTGTTCGTGGTGCTGGATGAGCTGACGTGCAACTCGTCTGACTGCGAGGGCGTCATCGCGCTCGACAACGGGCCGAAGCCGGTGGAGGAGCCGTCCCCGACGCCGGTGCTCGCCCGCGACATCACCGGAGCGGCCATGCTGACGCTGCGGCCGTCCGCGGGCCTGCCCACGGGCCTCACGCTGCGCACGGGCCTGGAGGTTCGCGAAATCCTGGCGGACAGCGTGGCCTACCTCACCGCCATCCCGCTCCTGGGCATCATGCCGTCGTCCGACGGGCGGATCACCCTGTTCCGCGCGGACGAGCGGCGCCCGTTCAACCTGGACCGCAACTCCAGCAACACGCCGCTGAACTCGTCGGTGGCCGCGGAGCTGCGTGACAACAACGAGCTGGCGCGCACGGACCAGTTCCAGGGCATCACCGTGGTACAGCCCGGCTGCCCCCAGGCGACGGATTCGACCAACGTCACCGCGTTTCTCTGCAACGGCTCGGTGCCCAACGGGACGTACCGCTTCGTCTTCCAGGGCGTGCTGCCCGGACTGGTCGGCCTCTCACGCGACCTGACCCAGGAGGATCCTCCGCTCCTCGTCGAGACGACCCTGGCGACGGCCCGCGGCGTGAGTGTCGGCGACTCCATCATCCTGGCGAACAACGCGGGCGCCTGCGCGGCGGTCATCCCCATCCTGCGCCTGGAGGATCAGGGCAATGGCCTCACGCGGCTCTTCCCGGACCTGTCCGACCCCGCGGTCGCCGCCGCGGCGGAGCCCTGTGCGTCGTATCCGTTGTTCACCGTGCGCGCGGGCCCGAACGTGAAGCCCTTCGTGCTCTATGCAGGCGTGGAGAGCAGCGACACGTATCTGCAGCGGCTGAACGTCAACGAGACGTACACGGTCTCCACCTTCCTGGACTACTACTATCACCCGGACGGCTTCGACCTGGGCCTGGAGCCGCCCAAGTCGCCCACCACCTACGTGCCCGCGCCGTTGACGCTCACGATGACGCCGACCATCGGCGCGGGGAGCCGGCTGGCGGCGGGTGACAGGTACGTGGTGACGCTGCTGCCGCGCTTCCGCCGCTACGTCTTCGGCGTGGACACCAGCCAGTCGAGCGGTCTGGCGGTCTACACCCTGCCTGCTTCCGTGGTGGCCACGGACGTGGCGGGGGCCAGCCTCGCCTACGTCGCGTACCCCTCCGCGGACGGCGTGCTCCAGGTGGCCCTGGAGTCAATCACCGACAACCTGGACAACCTCACGTATCTCCGGGCGTTCCAGTAACTGGGCGCGCCCGACCGGCTCTGCTATCGTCCCCCACGTCCAGCATTTCCCGAGCCAAGACCGATGATCGATCAGAACTCCCGTCCCGCACGCAAGGTCGGCATCGCCGAGCACCTGTGGGAGACGTACGAAGAGATGGCCCAGCAGATGGGGTCGGATCGCGACGCGCTCATCAACCAGGCGTTGTTCATGTTCGCGCGCCTCAACGGCTTCATTGACGTGAGGACGAAGGGCGAGCCTGTCGTGGCGGCGGTGCCGGCCGCCACGCCCGCCCCGGCCGCGCGTCCTGCCGCCGCGCCGCCTCCTGCCGCCGCCAAGGGCGCTCCGCCGGTGCTGGCCCCCGCGCCGCCGCCCGCACGCGCCGCCGCGCGCAACGTGGAGGAGCGTCCGTCCTCCAACGGGCTGGACAATGATCCGGTGCGCCGCGAGGTCGCCGAACGTGTCCTGGAGACGGCCGCCGAGTTGGAGCGGCTCATCAAGGGCAAGAACGAGCCGCCCCCGCCCTCCGCGGACGACATGATCGAGGACGAGGAGGATCCCCTGCCGGAGCAGGAGGAGCCGCCGCTCGACGACATGCAGGACGAGCCTCCCGAGGAGGCCGAAGAAGAGCCGATGGAGGAGCCGGACGAGGAGGAGGGCGCCGCGCTCTACCTCGTCCTGGAGTCCGGCGAAGAGGAGAAGATCGTCAAGGACCGGTACGTCATCGGCCGCGGCAAGCACTGCGACTTCGTCATCAACTCCGGCAAGGTGTCGCGCGAGCACGCCGTCATCGCCCGCGACGGCGGCGACTTCTACATCGAGGACCTCGGCTCCTCGAACGGGACCTGGTTCAACAAGCAGCGCATCAAGCGCCGCAAGGTTGAAGACGGGGACGAGTACTTCATCTGCAGCGAGAAGATCCGCCTCGTCATCCACTGAAGCCGGCATGACGCGGGGCCCCACGGTGCGATGGCCTTGTTCAGGAATTGACGGGCTTGGGGCCTCCATTGTTTGATGGGGGTCACCTGCTCCCCATGGGAGCAGGTGCCGAATGACACCTGCTCAGCTCGCGCTTTGGACGATTCTGGGAGTGGCCCTGGTGATTGCGGTGGTGACCGACGTGCTGCGCCGGCTCATCCCGAACGCCGTGACCTATCCGCTCATCGTATTGGGGCTCGGGGTGCGAGGTGTGTCCGAAGGGGTGGGCGGGCTGGAGGCGGGGGTGGTGAGCGGGCTACTGGCGGGCGCGGGACTCGCGCTGCTGCTGGTGCCGGGTGCGCTGCGCGGGCGCATGGGGTGGGGTGACGTCAAGCTGATGGCGGGCGTGGGCTGCGTGCTGGGCTTTCCCACGGTGCTCGCCGCGGCGGCCTTCATCTCGCTCACGGGCGCGCTGCAGGCCATCGTCACGCTGCTGTGGCAGGGGGCCGTCTGGGACACGCTGGCGGCGGTGGCCCGTCGCTGGGCGGTGCGGATGAAATGGATGCGCGAGGAAACCTCGACCGCTCCCGTGCGACACATCCCCTACGGCGTCTCCATCGCGGTCGGGACTTTCTGGGCCATGTGGTGGCAGCAACAACATCTGGGATAGCGCGCCGTCAGGCCGGGCGCGCGCACGCAAGAAGGGGATTCACACGATGTCCACTCGCTTCACGCAAGCCCTGGCGCTCAGCGCCCTCGTCACCCTGGTGGCCAGTGCCCCCGCCCTGGCCCAGGAGGGAAGCTCCGTCAGCCTGGGTGTGGGTACCCAGAAGGTGCTCACCATTCCCGGCCTCAGCCGCGTCGCGCTGGGTGACCCGTCCATCGCCGAGGTGAAGACGCTCGGCACCGGCCAGCTGCTCGTCACCGGTAACGCCGAAGGCAAGACGACGCTGCTCGTCTGGAAGTCCTCCGGTCAGCGCATCAGCTACCTGGTGACGGTCCGCAAGCAGGACCCCAACGAGGTCATCTCCGAAATCAAGCGCCTGCTGGGTGAAATCGAAGGCGTGTCCGTGCGCATGGTGGGTGACCGCATCTACCTGGACGGTCAGGCCTACACCACGCAGGACGCGGACCGCATCGAGCAGGTGGTGAGCCTGTACCCGAACGTGAAGTCGTTCGTGAAGATCGCCCCCAACGCCAAGAAGCTGGTCGCGCAGAACCTGAACGCGGCCTTCCAGAAGGCGGGCCTGAAGAACGTGCAGGCCAACGTGGTGGGCGCGACCATCTTCCTGGAGGGCTCCGTGGAGAGCCAGCAGGACCTCCAGAAGGCGGAGCTCATCACCAAGGCCATCGGTGAGAAGGTGGAGAACCTGCTCGTCGTCGGCATCAAGCGGATGATCCTCTCCGAGGTCCAGTTCGTCGAAATCCGCCGCAACAGCCGCGACCGCTACGGCATCAAGTACCCCACGGACATCACTGGCACGCTGACCGCCGCCGCGACGCTGAACAAGGCGCTCATCCCGTCCGGCGACGCCGTCTCCGGCCTGATCATGAGCGCGACGGGCGGTTCCGACCTGACCATCGGCTTCCAGGCCAACGACGGTTACGGCCGCCTGCTGGCGCAGCCCAAGCTGGTGTGCGCCAGCGGTGAGAAGGCGGAGTTCCTCGCCGGCGGCGAGGTCCCCATCCCCCTCATCACCAACACGCAGTTCACGGTGGAGTACAAGCCCTACGGCGTCATCCTGAACATCCGCCCCACCGCGGACCGCAACGGCAACATCCAGACGGAAGTGGAGGCGGAGGCCTCTGAAATCGACACCTCCGTGTCCGTGTCCTTCGGTGGTTCGTCCGCCATCCCCGGCTTCCGCACCCGCAAGGTCAAGACGAACGTGACCGTGCGCCACGGTGAGACCATCGTGCTGTCCGGCGTGTTCAGCCACGACGAGCAGAAGGCCGTCGCGAAGCTGCCCGGCCTGGGTCACATCCCCATCGTGGGCGAGCTGTTCAAGAACCGCGCGTTCGACACCACCAAGCGCGAGCTGGTGATCTTCGTCACCCCGCGCATCGTGAACCCGGACTCGGACAAGGTCCGCAGCATCATCGAGGACGTGAAGACCCGCTACAAGCAGGCCCGCTCCGAGGTGAACTTCAACATCTTCGACTGACGGCACTCAAAAGCCCTCACGTCGGATCCGGGCCGGCCCCATCCCTGCTTCAGAGGGGGGAGGGTGCCGGCCCGTCCTTTTCAGGGCAGCAGGCGGGCGAGCGTCGCAGGAGTCTTTGAGGTCGTTGGAGGGCTTGGTAGCATCCCGGCCCATGTTTCTCATCACGCTGACGGAGAAGGGCGGCGGTTCGGAGCAGCGGGAGTATCCCAAGAACGAGATCACGATCGGCCGGATTGCTGGCAACGACATCGTGCTCGCCAAGGGGAACGTCTCCAAGACCCACTCCCGCATCGTCGAAAAGGACGGCCGCTTCATCATCGTGGACATGAAGTCCACGAACGGCACCTTCGTGAACGGCAAGAAGATCGCCGGGCCGATGGTGCTGAAGCCCACCGACCAGGTCTCCATCGGCGACTACATCCTCAACGTCGAGGCGCTTGCCGACGAGCCCGCTGACGAGGGCTACGACGAGGAGCAGGGCGAGGAGGCCTACGAGGAGGAAGAGGCCTACGAGGAGGAGGAGCCCTACGAGGAGGAGGAGGCGCCCGCGCCCGCCCCCGCCCCCGCGCCTCCCAGCCGCATGCCCGCGTCCATGGCCGCGGCCATGGCGAAGAACAAGCGCAAGGTGGACCCCCGGCTGGAGCGCTACTCGCGGCTCCAGAAGGAGATCCACGACCGGCTCATCGAGTACCTGGACCTGCGCCGCATGGACATGGACCGGCTCGGGGACGAGGAGCTCTGGCGCCGCACCGAGAAGGCCATCCGGGACATCATCGACCAGATGGAGGCGGACCAGGAGCTTCCCGGGGACGTGGACCGGGAGGAGCTGCTCACCGACGTCATCAACGAGGCGCTGGGCCTGGGGCCCCTGGAAGCGTTCCTCGCGTCGGAAGAGATCAGCGAGATCATGGTGAACCACGCCAACCAGATCTACATCGAGCGCAAGGGCAAGCTGACCCTGTCGGAGAAGACGTTCTCCTCCAACCAGGCGGTGCTCGGCGTCATCGAGCGCATCGTGGCGCCCATTGGCCGCCGCATCGACGAATCCAGCCCGCTGGTGGACGCGCGCCTCAAGGACGGCAGCCGCGTGAACGCCATCATCCCGCCGCTGGCGCTCAAGGGCCCCTGCATCACCATCCGCAAGTTCAAGAAGGATGCGCTGAAGATCCAGGACCTCATCAAATACAAGACCGTCACCGCGCAGATGGCCGAGTTCCTGGAGATGTGCGTGACGGCCCGGCGCAACATCGTCATCTCCGGCGGCACGGGCTCCGGGAAGACGACGACGCTGAACATCATCAGCTCGTTCATCCCGGAGGGTGAGCGCATCATCACGGTGGAGGACGCGGCGGAGCTTCAGCTGCCGCAGGACCACTGGGTGCAGCTGGAGAGCCGCCCGCCCAACCTGGAAGGCAAGGGCGCCATCACCATCCGCGAGCTGGTGAAGAACTGCCTGCGCATGCGGCCGGACCGCATCGTCGTGGGCGAGTGCCGCTCCGGCGAGACGCTGGACATGCTCCAGGCCATGAACACCGGCCACGACGGTTCGCTCACCACGCTGCATGCGAACACGCCGCGTGACGCGATTGCCCGGCTGGAGACGATGGTGCTCATGTCCGGCATGGAGCTGCCGGTGAAGGCCATCCGCGAGCAGATCGCCAGCGCCGTGCACCTCATCGTGCAGCAGACGCGCTTCTCCGATGGTTCTCGCAAGATCTGCTACATCACGGAGGTGTCCGGCATGGAGGTCGACATCGTGACCCTGCAGGACATCTTCTATTACAAGCAGGACGGCTTCACCGAGGACCACAAGGTGCGCGGACGCTACGTCGCGTCGGGCTTCGTCCCGAAGTTCTACGACGAGCTCCAGCGCAAGGGCATCCCCGTGAACATGAGCATCTTCCGCGAGGACTGACGCGCCCATGCCTACCCTGGTCGTCCGTCATCCTGACGGCACTGAGCACGAGCACGAAGTCGCGGGCGAGCTGAAGATTGGCCGCCAGCAAGGCAATGACCTGGTCCTCACGGAAGGCGGCGTGTCGCGGCAGCACGCGCGCGTCTACGTGGAGGGCGGCACCGTCTACGTCGAGGACGGAGGCAGCCAGAACGGCACCTTCGTGGACGGCGAGCGCATCGCGGGGCCCACGGCGCTGACGCCGGCCTCGCAGGTGCTGCTGGGCGACTACGAGATGAAGCTCAAGGGCAATGCCCGGAGCACCAGCGGGCGCCGCGCGGCCACACCTCCGCCTGGCGATCCCGCGACGCTCTCGGACGCGCCCGTGAAGGGCACGCGCGCCATGCCCAGCATCCGCGCCAAGGCCACGCAGAACGGGGCCGCGAAGCCCGAAGGCGCGCTGGCGAAGCGGCCCGCTCGCTCCACGCCCGCGGGCGCGGGTGCCGCGGCGGCGGGCGCGGGTTCGGGTCCGGTGCTCAAGGGCATGACGGGGCCGTGGGCGGGCAAGTCCTATCCCATCAACGGCACGTTGCTGGTGGGACGGGCGCCTCCGGCGGTGGTCGTCCTGGATGACGACTCCGTGAGCCGGAAGCACGCGGAGGTGAAGCGCGAGGGCACAGGCGTGCTCGCGCGCGACCTGGGCAGCGCGAACGGCACCCTGCTCAACGGCGAGTTGCTGGGCGAGGAGTTCGTCGACCTGCAGCCCGGGGACGTCCTCCAGTTCGGCGTGGTGGAGATGACCTACGAGGCCGCCGACACGCCCGCGCGCCGTCCCGGCACGGGCGCGGCGCCGGCCCGTCGTGGCGGCCGGGCGGCGCCCGAGTCGGACAAGAAGCGCAAGCTGATGGTGATCGCGGGCGGCGTGGTGGCGCTGCTCGCGGTGGCGGCGGTGGTGAAGTCCTCCGTCGGGGCGCCGCAGAAGACGCAGCCAACGGGGCCCGCCGCGCCGCTGGATCCCGCGCAGCAGGTGCAGGAGTTCCTCAGCGAGTGCCGCTCCTACTCCTCCAACGAGACGGGGGCTCCCGACTGGGGCCGCGCCGAGAAGGCGTGTGAGCAGGCGCTGGACATGGATCCCATCAACGCCGAGGCGAACACCCTCGTGCGGCGCATCAAGCTGGAGAAGGAGGCCTTCGACAACTTCGAGGCCGCGAAGAAGTCCATCGAGCTCAACCGCGAGAAGGACGCCCTGGAGTACCTCCGCAAGATTCCGAAGGAGAGCGAGTACTTCCGCCGCGCCCGCTCCAAGGCGAAGGAGACGGCCGAGCAGTTCGTGGACCGCGCGAAGTTCGACTGCAATCGCTACCTGAACAACTCGCAGTGGGGTCCCGCGGTCCAGCGCTGCCAGCAGTACATGGAAGTGTGGTGCCAGAAGCAGAGCAAGGAGGACATGGAGCCGCCCATCGGTCAGACGCTCCGCCTGGAGGGCGGTCTGCGCAAGAACGAGTGGCGCCCCAAGGACACCATGTTCGTGAAGTTCCTGGTGGCCCGCCTGCGGGTGGACCGCGGTGCGCAGCCGTGGACGTGCCCGGTGTCCGACATCCTCCAGGAGGACGGTCTGGGCGTGGATCAGGCCAGCGAGGTGCGCGCCATGTTCGCCAAGCGTTACGCCCCGAAGCTCATCCAGGCGGCGATGATGGACTACTGGGCCGGCCGTGGCAGCGAGGCCATGGCGACGCTGCAGAAGCTGCGCTCGAAGGAAGACCAGGCGCAGTACCACCAGCTCGCGGACGACCTCATCCGCGACGTGTCCAACGTGGATCAGCTCTTCAAGACGGGCGGGAGCAACATCACCAACGAAGACCCCGAGCGCGCGGTGGCGCCGTTCAAGGACGCGCTGGCGACGGACAAGCGCATCATGGCGGAGCTGGCGGAGTCGCACCTGTCCTTCTACCGGAAGAACATGTTCCAGGACCTGGCGGCCTCCGCCTACCTGCGTGGCAAGCACTTCGCCGACCGCGAGGACCGCCGCCGCGGCTGCCGCATCTGGAAGATGGGCTTCGACTTCTACAAGGGCAACACGAACCTGAACCGCGTGGTGGCCTTCTGCTCCACGCAGGCGCAGAACGCGTTGAACAGCGTGGGCAGCTGCTCGGACTTCCAGGCGGTGGAGGACTACGCCGTGCCGGGTGACGGCATCGCCGAACAGATTGCCGCGAAGAAGGCCGAACTGAAGTGCCGCTGAGCGGCGCTCCGGTGCGGGGCTTCGTGGACAGACAGCGGTAGGCGCGCTAGGGACGGGGGATGGCCGACACCAGCCCCCCGCGCTCCGAGCGCCGCCTGGCGCTCTTCGACGCCTCCGGCTTCATCTTCCGCGCCTACCACGCCATCCCCCCGCTCACGACGAGCAAGGGGGTGCCCACCAACGCGGTGCTGGGCTTCACCCGCATGGTGCTCAAGGCCCTGCAGGATCTGAAGCCCACGCACGTGGCGCTCGCGTTCGACAAGTCCGGCCGCGTGGAGCGTCAGAAGATCGACCCCACGTACAAGGCGAACCGCAAGGCGGCGCCGGAGGACCTGACGCCCCAGTTCCCGCTCATCCGCAAGGTGGGGGACGTGCTGAACCTGGCCTCGCTGGACGCGGAGGGCTGGGAGGCGGACGACGTCATCGGCACGCTGGCGCTGCAGGCGAAGGCGGAGGGCTTCCAGGTCCTGGTCGTCACCAGCGACAAGGACTTCATGCAGATTGTCGACGAGGACATCACCCTCTTCGACCCCGCGAAGAACAAGCGCATCGGCATCGCGGACGTGCAGGAGAAGATGGGCATCCTGCCCAAGCAGGTGCGCGACTTCCTGGCCCTGGTGGGCGACGCGGTGGACAACGTCGCCAAGGTGCCCGGCGTGGGCGACAAGACGGCGGTGGAGTTGCTCCACCAGTTCGGCGACGTGGAGACGCTGCTCGCGCGCGTGGAGGAAGTGAAGAAGCCGAAGATCCGCGCGGCGCTGGAGTCCCACCGCGAGAGCCTTGCGCGCGCCAAGCAGCTCGTCACCTTCAACACCGGGCTGCCCCTGGGCGTGAAGCTGGAGGACCTGGTCCGCCGCGCGCCGGACGCCACGCGTGCGCGGGACCTGTTCACGGAGCTGGAGTTCTTCGCGCTCCTGCGCGACCTGCCCGCGGAGGAGGCCCCGGCGCGTCCGGACGTGGCGCCGCTCGCCACCACCACCACGCTGGTCACCACCGAGGAGGAGCTGAAGGCGCTGGCGGACGCGGCGAAGGCGGCCGGGGCCCTCACCCTGGTGCCCGCCTACGAGGGCATGCCCTTCGCGGCGCCGCTGGTGGGCATGGGCGTGGCGCTGCCGGATGGCTCCACGCGGTACGTGCCGCTGCGGCACCAGCAGCTGGGCGCCACGCAGGTGCCGGTGGCGGCCTTCACCGCGGCGATGAAGGACGTCATCGCGGACGCGGCGGTGAAGAAGGGCGGCCACGACCTCAAGGCGCTCACGCTGGTGCTGGCCCATGAAGGGCTGACGCTGGAGGGCGCGCAGGACGACGTGGAGCTCTTGAGCTACCTGCTCAACCCGTCGCGCCGGGAGCACGCGCTGGCGGACCTGGCGCGCGAACGGCTGCGCTCGGAGCTGCCCGCGCTGCCCGCTTCGGTGGAGGGCAAGAAGGGGCGGCCGCTGGCGGACCATGGGCCGGAGGAGGTGGCCGCGGCGTACGCGGTGCGCGCGGACGCGGCGCGCAGGATGGCTCCGGAGCTATGGAAGGAGCTGGAGCTGGGAGGCCTGTCGGAGCTGGCGCGCACGCTGGAGCTTCCGCTGTTGCCCGTGCTCGCGCGGATGGAGCGCGAGGGCGTGAAGCTGGACGTGGTGGAGCTGGGCCGCACGTCCGAACGCGTGGACGTGGAGGTGAAGACGAAGGAGGCCGAGTGCCACCAGGCCGCGGGCCACGTCTTCAACCTGGGCTCCAATCCGCAGCTGGCGCAGGTGCTCTACGAGGAGCAGAAGCTGCCCATCCTCAAGCGCGGCAAGACGGGCCCGTCCACGGACCAGGAGGTGCTGGAGAAGCTGGCGGAGGAGCACAACAGCGTGCTCGCGCGCGCGCTCATCGAGTACCGGGGCCTGTCCAAGCTCAAGAGCACCTACCTGGACACGCTGCCCACGCTGGTGGCGAAGGACGGGCGCATCCACACCACGTACCACCAGGCGGCCACCGCCACCGGACGGCTGTCCTCGTCCGACCCGAACCTGCAGAACATCCCCGTCCGCACGGAGCTGGGGCGTGAAATCCGCCGTGCCTTCGTGGCGGAAGCGGGGCACCAGCTGGTGAGCGCGGACTACTCGCAGATTGAGCTGCGGCTCTTGGCGCACATCGCGGAGGACCCGGTCCTCATCGACGCCTTCCGCAACGACGAGGACATCCACAGCCGCACGGCGGCGGAGGTGTTCGGCGTGGCCCCCAAGGACGTGGACCGCGAGCAGCGCCGCGTGGCGAAGATGGTGAACTTCGGCATCGCCTACGGTCTGTCCGCGCACGGCCTGTCCACGCGCCTGGGCATCTCCCAGGAGAACGCGCGCGACGTCATCGAGCGGTACTTCACCCGGTACGCGGGCATCCGCCAGTACCTGGAGGACACCGTGGAGAAGGCGCGCAAGGTGGGCTACGTGGAGACGCTCTACGGCCGCCGCCGCCTGATGGGGGACCTGCTCTCCAAGAACCGGGCGGTGGCCCAGGCCGCCGAGCGCGCCGCCATCAACATGCCCATCCAGGGCACCGCCGCGGACCTGATGAAGAAGGCCATGCTGGCCGTGGACGCCGCGCTCCGGGAGCAGAAGCTGAAGACGCGCGTGCTCCTCCAGGTGCACGACGAACTGCTCTTCGAAGCGCCGGACGCGGAGGTGGAGGCCGTGAAGGCCCTGGCCGTGAAGAGCATGGCCTCCGTCGCCGAGCTGAAGGTGCCGCTCAAGGTGGACGTGGGCGCGGGAAAGAGCTGGGCTGACGCGCACTGAGCACGAAAAAATGCGGGAGAGCGCCCACCCCCGTAGGCGCCCTCCCGCTGCCCCATCCCCAATCCCTCCGACAAAACATGCCGATCCGTCCGACCGGCGGAGCGCGCGGACCCCCATCCACGCGTTCCAGCGTTCGAACCTGTGTGCGGCTCACCGCTCCCCCGAGCAGGAACACGCACCCTCAAGGCGCGTCACGGACCCCCATCCATGACAGCGCACCCTCCCGCCAGCCCCCGGACCCTTCCTCGTTGAGGAGTGTCAAGCCGGACGGATCGACAAACCGTTACAACCAAACCCTGGCGCCTTCCTCGCGCCGTGAAAGCCTGCTCAATGCATGGCGGACCGCTCGTCGCGGCGGCCCATGGGCTGCCGGCGCGCGTGCGACGGCCGCTCGAAGTACTCCACCACCAGACCGCCGAACGGCACCCGGGGCCCATCCGCCTTCGGGTCCGCCATCCGCTGGAGCAGCGCCACCGCGCTGTCCACGGCCTCGTCAATCGCGCGGTTGATGCGCTGGCGCTCCGTGTCCCCACCGCCCAGGACCTCCAGGGCGTCCACCAGGCACCGCCGCAGCAGTGCGAACTCGTCGTGCAGGGCCCGCGCGCCACGCTCCGGCGCCAGGCGCAGCACCGCGCGGGTGCGGCTCCAGGGGCTGGACTCCACGCCCTCCAGTGTCAGCCCCAGCTCCCGGACGAAGGGCTCCACCAGTCCGTCCAGCAGGCTGGCGCCGGGAACGCCCTGGCCCTCGTGCGCCGCCAGCCGCATCCGCCGCCACAGGGCCGCGATGCGCTCCGGCTGCTTGCTGAAGACCCGGGCCGCCCCGGCCTTCTTCCGTCCCCGCTCCGCCGCCATGTCCGTTGTCGTCCGCATCGCGAGCAAAGACATAGCAAGGGCTTTGCCAACGCCAGACGGTTGCTGGTTCCCAGTGAATCCGCCCATTTGGGCAACGAGCCCGCCCTGGAGGGTGGCCGGAGGACGTAAATCCTACGGGGCGGATGTTGAAAGGCTGGGGGCAGGGGAAGAACCTTCCCTGCCTGGGCACGCCGCGCCTCTCAGTGGAGCGTCGGCTTGGGCGGGCGGCCCGACGGGGCCTCGCCGTCCAGCTCGTACTCGCCGCTGGAGGCCTCCGGCTCCTCGTCCTCCAGGTCCGAGCCGTCCGGTGCGTCCGGATGGCCTGCGCCCGACTCCAGGGCTTCCGGCGCGCCCTCCAGGGCTTCCGGCTGGCTGGGGGCGGAGGGATTGGG
>NZ_RAWP01000092.1:0-41746 GCF_003668935.1 Corallococcus sp. AB032C
GGTGGGCTCGCTGGGCGCTCGGGCGGTGGGGGCGAAGCTCTCCTCCGAAGTGGCGTGGTGGACGGGCATCGTCCTGCTGGTGTGGATGGGGCTGGTGCTCTACCTGCTCATGTTCACCCTGGGGCTGGACGTGGTCCGGGGCGTGTTCACCAAGGCGCGCAAGCTTCCGGAGCCTTCGCCCGAGCGCCGGGCCTTCCTCGCCCGGGGGCTCGCGGCGGGTGCCACCGTGGCGGGAGCGGGGATGAGCACCTTTGGCACCTGGCGCGCGTACCATCCGCCGGACGTGCGCGACATCCCGGTGCGGCTGCCCGGGTTGCCCAAGGCGCTGGAGGGGTTCACGCTGGTGCAGCTCACCGACATCCACATTGGCGGGGTGTTGCAGCGCCGCTTCGTGGACGAGCTGGTGGCTCGCGCCAACGCGCTCAAGCCGGACCTCATCGCGGTGACGGGCGACCTGGTGGACGGCACGGTGCCGGAGCTGGGGCGCTACGTGGGCGGCTTCGGCGCGCTCAAGGCCCGGCACGGCGCGTACTTCGTCACCGGCAACCACGACTACTACTCCGGCGTGGAGGCGTGGACGGAGTTCGTCCGGGGGCTGGGCATCACCGTGCTGCGCAACCGCGCCGTGTCCATTGGTGACGCGGGCGCGTCCTTCGACCTCATCGGCGTGGATGACTGGAGCGCGAACCGGCTCGGTGAGGCCGGGTATGACCTGGACGCGGCGCTGAAGGGCCTCAGGCCGGACCGCGCGTCGGTGTTGCTGGCGCACCAGCCCTCCAACTTCGAGGTGGTGGCCCAGCGCGGCGTGGGGCTCCAGATTTCAGGGCACACGCACGGCGGACAGATGTTCCCTGGCAACGTGCTGGGCCACCTCATCTGGGGCGAGCAGAACGCGGGCCTGAGCCAGCAGGGCGACTCGCACCTCTACGTCAGCCGCGGGTGCGGCTTCGTGGGGCCGCCCATGCGCGTCGCCGCGCCGCCGGAGATTGCCCGCATCATCCTGCTGCCGGGCTGAAGAAGAGGCTCACGGTTTGCGGTGGGCTCGCTCCAGGAGCAGGCCATCTTCCTGGAGGATGGTGGGACCGGGCCGGGGCCGGCCATACAGCAGCCCCGAGGCGATGCGCAGCGGCGCGGCCCACGCGGGCTCTTCGCGCACCAGCACGTCCTCGCCGCCGATGCGGACCACCATTCCGTCGGGGGCCACCACGGAGAATCGCAGCGTCCGGCCCAGCGCCGCCTGAAGCGCGGCCATGGTCGTTTCGTCCTCCTGGGAGAAGGCCAGCGGGCCCTCCGGGTGGCTGTGGGTGATCTCCACCAGCGTGTCCCTCAGGCTCCAGATGGCTTCCCACCGAGGGCGGGAGTCCGGGAGCGCCATGGGGTCGTCGAAGGAATCGCCCCACAACACCTGGTCCTCCGGTCCGATGAGCAGACACACCTCGCGCGTCGTCGACATGAAGTTCTTCCTCCCGAATGTCCCGTACCGACGTGGGGAACGGGCCCGGTCGGACACGCGGGTTTCAGACGTGCCGGGTGATGACCAGCGCGTCCGTGTCGATGGCTTCCTTGAGCACCGACGGCAGGCTCTCCAGCGTGACCCGGTTGTCCGCGCCCGCCAGGCACACGCCCGCGTCGCGCACGCGCAGCGTCGCGGCTTCCACCACCGTGACGAAGCGCTCGCCCATGAACGTGTAGACGACCTCGAGCAGGCCATCCCCCAGCCGGCGGTGGTCCAGCAGCCGCGCGCCGGCCTTGTCCAGCGCGCGCTCCACCCACGCGCCGACGTCCGACTCCGCGCGTCGGTGCTGCTGGCGCGTGAAGTTTCGTCCATCTCGCGCGCCCAACGTCTGGCCGGAAGCGCGCGCGGAGGCATCCCGGCGTGTTTCCCACGCCTCACGCTCGTAAGCCGACGGCGTCACCCCGCGGCCGTTCGCGTCCGGCTCCTGGTTCATCCGCGCACGGGCTCCCTCTTCGTGAAGGGTCTCCCAGCGTTCGCGCTCACGCCCTGACAACGCCCGCCCGAGCTCGCGGCCCTCCGCGTCCCGCCAGACCTCCGGCATGCCTGTTTCATGCATCCGCGCACGGGCCTCTGCTTCGCGCCGGGCCTCCAGCTCCGCCTGCATCCGGACGAAGCGCGCACGCTCCTCGGCCAGCCGGTTCAGGCAACGCTCCGCCTCCGCGCGTCCCTCGCGTGCCACGTCGAGCACCCGCGCACGGGCCTCCACGGGCGCGAACGGGATGCCCGTGCCTCGCGACACCGCCTCCAGCACCGCGAAGCCGAACGCCGCGCGCAGCGAGGCACTCACGCCTCGCGTGTCCCCCAGCGCACGGTCCTCCTCCAGCGCTCGGCGCGCCGTCTCCTCCGCCTCGCCTTCGAACTCCACGCCCTCGAAGAGCAGCGTGCCGTCATGCCAGCGGCGCGCCGTCACCGGCGACAGGCGCGGCGGCTCCTCCTCCGGCATCAACGCCAGCGGTTCCGCCACCGCGCCCTCGCGCACCAGCCGCGTCCCCCAGACGTGGCCCCGCACGCGCGGCAGCGCCTCCAGCCCTTCGGGAGACGCCGGCTCTCGCGCGGTGGCCTCCCGGCCCTTCACCTCGAAACGCCACCAGCCCGGGGCGACGGGCTGGGTGACGCGCAGGCGGCGTGAAGGCGCGTCCACGGTCCCACCGCCGAAATACGGCAGCACCGCCGACTCCACCTTTCCGAGCAGCTTCCGGTAGTCCACGCCCCTGTCTCCTTCTTCACGCCGCCTTCAAGAGCGGCGTGCTCATCACCCGGTCCACCCAGCCGGACTGGCTGGCCCCCGCCTCGCGCGGAGCGTCCATCAGCGCCTGGAGCACACGCGGCACCTGGTAGGGGTCCGCGAACTGCCCCACGCTCACCTCACTGAAGGGCACGCCCAGCTGCTTCGCCCCCGAGCGCACCGTGTTGCCGCGCGCCCCCGCCACGCTCACCAGCAGCGCCATGGCCGCCACGCTGTAGCCACACGCGTGGAAGGCCCGGGCGAACTGGTCGCCCGCCTCGCCCGCCTCGTCACCCACCACCATCACCACCAGCTTCGCCTCCGCCGGGATGCGAACCCCGGAGCGGTGCAGCGCGTGGACGCCGGCCGCGTGCACCGTGCCGCCGGACGCCTTCAGCCCGGACAGCATGTGCTGCACCGCCGTGCGGTTCGCCGCCTTGGGCTGCAGCACCGTGCCCATGGTGTCGAACGCCGCCACGTGCAGCTTGTTCAGCGGGAAGCCCGCGAGGATGCGCGACAGCGCCTCCTTGGACTGCTCGATGGCGCCCTCCATGGACCCCGACTTGTCGATGAGGAACATCACCCGCACGTCCGTCTCCGCCGTCGCCTCCGCCACCGCCTTCTTCACCGCGTTGTCGCTCGCCTCCTCCAGCTTGCGACGCACGTCCTCACCGCGGACGTTCTTCGCGATGTTCAGCGAGCGCTGATCCGTGGCGTTCGCCACCGCTCGCTCCCAGCGCGCCTTCACGGACGGCTCCTGCAACAGGCCCAGGTCCTCCAGCGTGGGCGTCATCAGCCGCAGGTCGCGGTCCGACAACGACGGCAGCAGCGTGGCCAGGATGGCGGGCGTGAGGCCCACGTCCTTCGGCAGCCGGCCCACGACCTCCTTGTAGGAGAGGCGCTCCAGTTCAATCCACTCGCAGATCTCCGCCTCGGAGAGGCCGTCGAAGCGCTCGCGCTTCACCAGCGTGAGCCCGTGCAGCCCCACCTGACGGTGGCCGCCGTCCGCCTGCTTCTGCTTCCAGCCGAGCACCTCGAAGAAGCCCTGCGACTGGGGCTTGTAGCCCGCCTTGCGCGCCAGCTTCTTCAGCGTCTCCTTGTAGCCCGCCTTCACCAGGCCCTGGAGCATGGGCAGGTTCGCCTCACGCGCGGCCAGCCACTTCTGGGCCACGCGCTTCCAGCGGCCCAGGGGCGGCTTGCGCGACGCCGGGTCACCGAAGCCCGCGGCGCGGTTGAGGCGCGCGATCTCCGGCGTCTCCAACAGCTCCGCCACGCGCAGCACGGCCTTGGGCGTGAGCATCCGCGTGGAGCGGCGCACGTAGTGCAGCACCATGGCCTCGCCGATGGAGCGGTAGTCGTCGTCGTGGAAGGCGATGGTGCCCTGGCCGTCGCGCACGGGCTGGCCCGCGTGCTCCTGCACCAGCATCAGCGCGCAGGTGGCCACCTTCAGGTCGCGCCAGTCCGTCTGCGTCAGCGCGTACGACGCGAAGTGCGCCATCAGCGTCGGGTTGAGGCGGTAGAGCTCCAAGAGCTGGCCGTACAGCTTCACCGCGGCGGGCACGAACAGACCGGGCGACACCTTGCGGCCGCGCGACAGGGCCTTCGCGTCCGCGCCGGCGACGGCCACCCAGGTGCCGTTCACGTCCAGGCCGGGGCGGTGGTGCCACAGGTGGGCGGAGCCACCGAGCACCACGTCGAGCAGGCGCTCGGCCGGTCCTCGCTGCGTCTCCGGAAGGGTCGTCTGGGTGCGAGCGGTCATGGCGGTCATCCCCCTTTCGGGACGGAGGCATGCCCGGAAGGGCTGCCTGGAGTGAGGAGGGAAAAAGTGAGCGCCCGAGTGAGGAAGCCGGAAGGCTGAATTACGAATTCAGTGCCGGACCGCCGGCGGTCCCCCCGCCTTGCGAGCGGAGGGGTGGAGTCGAACCACGGCGTGTAGGGCCTCTTCGGCCGGGCGCTCGAAAGCGATGCGGCCCTGGACGCCCCCCTGGCCGGAATCCTGACGGCGCATTTCCTGGCCTTTTTCCGGGACCTTACGGGTCTGCTCCGGCCTTTTTGGGGCCTCTATGGAAGCGACCCGCCGCGTCATCCGCGGGCTCTTGAAAAAAGCGTGTCAGGAAACGCAGGGGGCCGGAGTCGGGCGTTCTGGTAACCAGTCGGAGGCTGTTCGCGGATGCAACGTGTTAATTTGCCGCGCCACATCCCCGTAACCCAACCTCTCGGGACGAGGACCTCCCGGGACAGCCTCCAGGGTCTTCCGGTGTACGAGCAGCTCACGGATGAGGAATTGTTCGCGGAGGTGACCCGGCGGCGCGCCACAGGCGAGGCCATCGGGACTCCGTTGGGGGCCTTGTGCGCGCGGTGGGCGCGCCCGGCCCGTTACGTCATTGGCCGGATTCAGGGCAGCTACGGACGCGGTTCGCCGGCGGACGCCGACGAGCTCTTCCAGGACGCGGTGGGGAAGTTCCTCGACCGGGGCCTGGATCAGTTCCGGGGCGTGTCCGAGCAGATGCCGGGCAGGAGCGCGTCTCCCAAGACGTTCTTCCTGCGCATCGTCAAGCACGTCGCCATCGACTTCTACCGGCGGCACCGGGAGGAGCTGGCGCCCGCGCCGGCGTCGCCCGACGACGTCATGGAAGAGACCCCGTCCGAGGTGGCCCGGGCGGTGGAGGGCGCACGGCGTCGCGAGGAGCGAGCCGAGGCGCAGGAAATGTATTGGGCCGCCTACGCCAGGCTCCAGCAGGAGCATCCAAAGGAGGCTTCCGCATGGGAGCTCTATCACCACGAGGACGTGGAGGATCACGAGGAATGCGCACGTCGTTTGAACATCAGCGTGGTGAACTCGTACAAGCGCGTCAGCCGCGCCCAGGCATACCTGCGTTTGTACCTGCTGGAGTTGCAGCGGGACGGACTGCCGGAGGAGCCGTCGTGACGTCTCGCGGGGGCATGATGTCCTCCGCCTCGCCCGGGATGTCGCGATGAAGGGCGACGCGCTGTCCCGCTACCAGGCCCGGTACGCGCGCCTGGGCGCGGGCCCCCTCGCGGTGGGTGAGCTGTTGGAGGTGGTGGGGGATGTGCTGCGCCGCTCGGACCGGCTCGGCACCGACAGGGTGGAAGAGGCCTTGAAGGACCTGGGCCGCCCCGAAGTGGAAGCCTGGCTTGCCCAGCAGAAACCGCAGGCGCTCCAGCCGTTGCTCCTGCGTGCCGCCGAGGAGTCGATGGAGGTGGCGCTGGGCGAGGAGGGTGAGGAAGCGGAGCTGTGGCGCGCGTCCGCGCTGGAAGGACTGGCCGCCCGGGACCGGGCCGCCTCCGCCGCCCGCGCGCTCGTCACCTGGGAGATGTTGAAGGGCCCGCTGGACGGGGATGCGAGCACCGCTCGTGAGCGCTTTCTCGGGGCGCTGGGGCACCTGGACTCCTCGCTGCGCTCCCGGGCGCGCTGGTTCATCCCGCTCAACACCGAGCGCCGCGCCGAGCGCGACCTGCTGGACCCCGTGGAGCGCCCCGGCGCCTGGTGGTTCTCCGCGAGGGCCGGCTGTGATGACCTGGTGGCGTCCTGGACGGGCCGCCCCATGAAGGACCCGGAGCACCTGAAGGACTGCGCCAGCTGTCGCGCGGACCGGGCGGACACGGCGGTGGTGGACACGCCCCCGCGCCGCCACCTCACGGATGACGAGCTGTGGCGGCTGGACTCCGGCGAGATGAGCCGCGAGGAGCGCGAGCGCGTGGAGGCCCACACGGCCGGCTGCGGCGAGTGCGCCCAGGCCGTGCTGGCGCTGGAAGAGGGCGACGCCGCCATCGACGAGGCGCTGGAATTGGATGAGGAAGGCGCGCAGGTTCCGCGCGCGACGCGCGACTCCCGCGCGGACGTGGCCCGGCGCCCCAGCGCGGCCCGCCTGCCGGAGCACCGCGAGGTGCTGGAGGAGCGGCGCGACTTCCGCGTGGTGCTGGTTCGCGAGCGTCAGCGGGTGCGGCTTCTGGTGCAGCCCCTGGGCACGCGCGCCGTGACGGCCGCCGTGTTCCTGTCGCCCGGGCGCCCGTCGCTCAAGCCGACGCAGGGACCGGAGGGGCTGTCCTTCGACCTGTCCACGGCGGCGGCCACCGGCGCGCACGCGGCCCACCTCACGGTGCAGGCCGGGCAGGAGACGCTGGAGCGCGACTTCGCGTTCTGAGTGAAGCGCGGAGCGGCGGAAGGTGGGAACCTTCCGCCTTCGCCCTGCCTCACTGGAGCTGGGAGGAGGGCACGTCCCGGCCGGACGAGTCGTACGGCTGGGCCGAGCGCACCGGCAGCCTGGGCATGGGGAGGGGGCCTCGCGAGGCTCCGGCCCGCACGCCACCGGACAGGAACGCCGCCACGAGCTGCGTGAGCGGCGGCCGGGTGGCGAGCGCCACGCCGCACACCTCCAGCCACTGCCGTTCGAAGCGTCCCGTGGTCTGCCGGTACGCGTTGCATCCCTGCTGCGTGGGCGCAGCCAGGTCCCGCTCGAAGCGCTGGTCGTCGACGCCCCAGCGGATGCGGAGCGAGTCCGACGCGAGCCGGATGAACAGCGGTTCTCCGCCCCAGGTGCCCTCGATGAGGGTGGCGGAGCCTCCAGCGCGCACCTTCACCGAAAGGTCCCGCCGCTCGTAGGAGCCGTTCACCTCGATGCCGTGCTCGAAGAGCTCGTCGCCGAACTCGCCCTTCCACGAAGGGCCCTTGCCGAGCATGAGCGGCGTCGCCGTCTGCACGCGCTGCGTGTCGAACCAGGCGGTGCCGACCCGGCCCAGGGGCGTGTTCGCCTTGGGCAGGGGGCCATCCTCCAGGCCCTGGGGGCCGGAGGGCAGGGGCTGCGGGGTGGCGAGCAGGTCCGTGGTCTTCACCGACGCGTCCACCGTCTCGAAGCGCACGCCGCCGAGCCACGCCTGGCCGGTGCCGCTCATGATGAGGCCCGCCATGATGGAGGTGGCCTCCCTGGGCACGTCCAGCACCACGTCGTAGCGCTTGCAGCCGTGGGTGCCCACCAGGGCGCGCGACTGCATGTTGTCGAAGGCGAGCGGCTGCTTGGGGTCCGCGCCCTCCACGCGCATCCACAGCCCCGCCCAGCCCTTCACGTCCTGGTGGCGCACGGCCGCGGAGAAGCGCAGGCGCTTGCCCCGGAAGTCCTGCGCGCTGAAGGCCTGCATGAAGGTGCCGAAGCTGTCCGTGGCCTGCGTGCGCGAGCGCAGGAAGGCGCTGCGCGTGCCCTCGCACGGGGAGGACTCATCCACGCCCGCCTCGTAGTGCTGGGGCGCGCTCTCCGTGACGTACCAGCCCTGCGGCAGCTTCGTCCGCGTGGCATCCGGCGACGCGGGCCTGCCGCCCGACGCGGGAGGCGCCGTGACGGAGGCCACCTCCGCGCTGGACCTGGGCGCTGGAGCACCGTTTGGGGGCGTCGGGCTCGCCTTCGGCGCCGCGGTTTCGGGCGTGGCCGCCGTCGTGGACGTGAGCGCCGTCGTCGCGACGGCGGGCGGAGTCTGGGCCGCCACGAGGGGCGTCCAGAGCGCGAGCAGCAGGCCGGGGAGGCGGGTTCGGAGCGTCATCACGGAAGTCCTCACAGCGCGGCCGGGCGCGAACTCAGCGCCACCTGGGTCAGCCCGCTGGACGCGTCGTAGCGGGGGACCTCGCCCTGTCCACCGGGGTGATACACGAGCAGCCCGCGCGCGCTCGCGGACTTGAGGCAGTGCTCCTGCGTGGCCAGGTCCGGGCACGCGACCACGATGTCCCGGGGCGCCTCGTCATCCTCAACCGGCGTGTCCTGCACCGCGACGACCGGTGCTTCCACGGGCGTCACGGACGGAGAGACGGCTTCCCCTCCGGACCGCAGCATCAGGAACACGGAGGCCGCTACCGCGACCAGCGCCGCGGCGACGGCGGCCGGACGGCGCCAGCGCGCGGGGCGCACCACGACCGCGTCGCGCGGCGTGGCGGCGGCGACTTCGTACAACTGCTCCTCCAGCAGGGCCTCCTCCTGGAGCAGCCGCGCGCACGGCTCGCACGTGAGCGTGTGGGCCTCCAGCTCCGCCTCGGCTTCGGGCGGCAGCGCGCCCAGCAGGTACTGCTCCGTGCGGTCGCGGGTGAGGTGGGGCGTGGGGCTGATCATGGTTGTTCCTCTTCGAGCGCGGTGCGCAGCTTCTTGCGGACCTCGCACAAAATCTGTCGCACGCGCTGGACGGACAGCCCGACGCGGGAGGCGACTTCTGCATGGGGAAGTCCCTGGCCGTCACAGGCCAGGAGGAAGACGTTGCGCGCGCCCGGTGACACCTGCTCCAGCGCGTCCCGGGCCCGGGCGAGCTGCTCCTCCGACAGCAGGCGCTTCTCCGCGGACTGCGCGGGGTCCACCGGCTGCTGCCGCTCCGGGAGGTCCTCCAGCGTGCCGTCCACCGACTCGCGCCGCATGCGCCGGGTGTCATCCGACGCGAGGAACGCCGCCTGGGTGAGCGCGAGCGCCGGCAGCCGCAGCTCCGCGAGCAGGCCCCGCTGCTGCTGCTGGATGAGGCGCGCCCACGTCTCCTGCGCCAGCTCCTGGGCCCGGTCCACCCGGATGCCTCGCGCGAGCAGCGACACCACCACCCGGCGCTGGTGCCGCGCGATGAGCGCGTCCCACGCCGCCCGCTCCCCCTCCAGCGCGCGCCGGGACAGGGCCTCCTCGTCCGGCGCCGCCGGTCGCGCGGCCCTCTCTGTGTCCTGCCGCGACTGGAGGGTCGTCATCCCCAAGCCCTGTACGGCTGCATCCATGCCGTCTTCCCGTTGCGAGCCGCGCTCGTCCCCCGGAGGCCGTTCCTGCCCCGGGCTCCCAGGGAAACGCGCCGCCTGGCCGGACATATCGACGGGAATGGGCAAGGGAGGCCCGGGGTGGGGGAATGTCAGTTGGTGGCGGGGCTCTCGCCGGAGGCCCACGGCTGGTTGGAGACGCGCACGACGCCCTGGCAGCGGGCGCACACCCGGCCCTCCGCGTCCATCAGCTTCGCGGAGGCGAAGAGGGTGGACGGGCCGCCGTTGTCGATGACGGCCTCCACTCGGAGGTGGTTGCCGGTGGCGGGGCGCTCGAAGCTCATGGACAGCTGGACGGTGGCGCAGCGGCGGGTGGGGTCCCGGAGCGCCGGGGTGCAGCCGATGGCGTAGTCGAAGAGGGCGGAGAGCACGCCGCCGTTGACGGCGGAGGCCCCCAGGCCGCCCCGGTGCTGCGGCTGCACCTCCGGAAGCTCCACCACCACCATGCGCCCTTCGGGGAAGGACATCCGGGCGCCGAAGTGGCGCAGGGTGAGGCTCTCGTTGAAGAGCTCCGCGAAGCGGTCGAGCTGGGCCTGGGACGGGCGGGACGGGGTGTCGGACATGGCAGGTGGGCCCTTTTATATCCCACGCTCCTGCCCGTCCCGAGAGCGGACGGCCCGGCGGGCGACAGGGCTTACCGGAAGACCCGGCACCCGCGCGCGAAAGACGTTAGAAGACGGGGTTCTTCCCCCTGGTGGAACCCTCCGTGAACGCCCACGAAACCGCCCTCCTCGAAGACCTGAACCCGCCCCAGGCGGACGCCGTGCTCCACGGCGACGGCCCCCTGCTCGTGCTGTCGGGCGCCGGCAGCGGCAAGACGCGCGTCATCACCCGCCGTGTGGCCCACCTGGTGAAGGTCCACCGCGTCTTCCCGTGGCGCATCCTGGCCGTCACCTTCACCAACAAGGCCGCGCGCGAGATGCGCGATCGCCTCGCCCATTTGCTGGGCGCGCAGGCCAACGACCTGGTGGTGACCACGTTCCACTCGGCCGCGGCCATGATCCTGCGCCGGGAGGCGGAGGCCGCGGGCCTGACGCGGTCCTTCGTCATCTACGACGACGGCGACCAGCTCAACCTGGTGAAGCGCGCCTTGCGCGACACGAGCGTGGAGCTCGCAATATCTCCACGGGAGATTTTGCACCGCATCGACCAGGAGAAGAACGCCGCGCGGCTGCCGGAGGACATGCGCGTGGAGCAGGAGGACGTGCGCGGGCAGATCGTCAAGCGCGTGTACGCGGGCTACCAGAAGCTCTTGCGCGCGGCGAACGCGGTGGACTTCGGCGACCTGTTGCTCCTGCTCGTGAAGCTCTTCCGCGACCGGCCGGACGTGCTGGAGCGCTACCGCACGCGCTTCACGCACGTGCTGGTGGACGAGTTCCAGGACACCAACCCCGTGCAGTACGCGTTCCTGCGCCAGCTTGCCCCGCCGCCGTCCGCGAACCTGGTGGTGGTGGGCGACGACGACCAGTCCATCTACCGCTGGCGCGGCGCGGACGTGGACAACATCCTCCAGTTCCCCGTGCAGTACCCGGGCGCGAAGGTGGTGAAGCTGGAGCAGAACTACCGCTCCGACCAGAACATCCTCACCGCCGCGCACGAGGTCATCTCCAAGAACCCGCGCCGCATGCAGAAGAAGCTCTGGAGCGAGCGGCCCAAGGGGGAGAACCTGGAGCTGCTGCTGCACCGCGACGAGCGCGCGGAGGCGCAGGAGGTGGCCCGGCGCATCCTCGCCGTCCAGCGCGAGGGCTTCATCAAGTTCTCCAGCATGGCGGTGTTCTACCGGACCAACGCGCAGAGCCGTGTGCTGGAAGAGGCGCTGCGGCTGGGGCGCGTGCCGTACCAGCTGGTGAGCGGGCGCAGCTTCTACGACCGCGCGGAGGTGCGTGACGCCTCCGCGTACCTGCGGCTGATGGTGAACCCGCGCTCGGACGCGGACCTGTTGCGCGTGCTCAACGTGCCGGCGCGCGGCATCGGTGACACCACCGAGGAGCGGCTGACCGACTTCGCGAACGAGCAGGGCCTGAGCCTCTACGAGGCCCTGGGCGAGCGCCACCGCATCCCCTCGCTCAACGCCACCGCGCAGAAGCGGCTGGGCGGCTTCCACCAACTGCTCCAGTCGCTGCACGCCTTCTCCCTCACGGCGAAGGACGCGGCGGGCGCGGTGGATCAGATGCTGAAGGAGTCGAAGCTGGTGGAGACGCTGGTCGCGGAAGGCAGCGACGAGGCGCTCACCCGGGCGGAGAACCTGAAGGAGCTCCTGGGCGCGGCGCAGGAGTTCGACCTGAAGCGCGCGTCCGACATGGTGGCCTCCGCCCAGGCGGCGGAAGCTCGCGAGGAGGAGGCGCCGGAGGGCGTGGACTCCGCGCCGCTCACCGCGGACATCCCGCCCCTGCAATCCTTCCTGGAGCAGATCAGCCTGGTGGGTGAGGCGGACGCGGAGGTGAGCGAGGGCCGCGTGGCGCTGATGACGCTGCACGCGGCCAAGGGCCTGGAGTTCGACGCCGTGTTCCTCACCGGCATGGAGGAGGGCGTCTTCCCGCACGCGCGCGCGCTCAAGAGCGACGACCCGGACGGCGGCGAGGAGATGGCCGAGGAGCGACGGCTTTGCTACGTGGGCTTCACCCGCGCTCGCAAGCGGCTCTTCGTGAGCCTGGCGCAGTGCCGCTCCCTCTTCGGCGAGCTCAAGTACAACCCGCCCAGCCGCTTCCTCGCGGACGTTCCGCAGGCGCTCTTCGGCTTCAAGGAGAACGACCTGCCGCCCCCGCCGCGCGCCTCCGCCGCCATGCCGCAGCGCCGCCGCAACTGGGACGACGACGAGACGGGCCCGCGCGTGGACCGCAGCTATTCGCAGGCGTCGTCCGACATGGACGGCGTGGGCGGCGACGTGCGCGGCATGCGCGTGCGCCACGAACAGTTCGGCTCCGGCCGAATCGTCGCCGCGGAAGGGTCCGGCCCCAACGCCAAGGTCACCGTGGAGTTCGGCGGAACCGTGGGCCTCAAGCGCGTCATCGCGCGCTTCCTCATCCCCGGCTGAGCGCCGGGCGGATCCGGTGTCCACAGCGGTTTCCAGTATTC
The DNA here is from genome assembly GCF_003668935.1 of Corallococcus sp. AB032C. Taxonomy (NCBI): domain Bacteria; kingdom Pseudomonadati; phylum Myxococcota; class Myxococcia; order Myxococcales; family Myxococcaceae; genus Corallococcus; species Corallococcus sp. AB032C. The sequence goes on from NZ_RAWP01000092.1 coordinate 12,601, forward strand.
ATGTGACGCCGGGCCCGGTCGGCCGGTGTACGGATTGACTTCCTGACGCTTCCCCAGTGGGATGACCTCCAACGAACGGAGGCGCTTCCCCCCATGGCGCTACGTCAACGACGGTGGACTTCCGCGCTGCTCGCGGGCTCCTTGAGTTTCCTGACTGCCTGCGAAGGCCAGATTTCTGACGCGGCGAATCCGCGCAATCCTGGCCCTGACGGGACGAACAAGCCTCCCCCTGCTGGCGTGGAGCAGGCGGCGCGCTCCGTGCGCGTCGCTCGGCTGACGCATGCGCAGTGGGTGAGCAGCGTGAAGGACCTGCTCAAGCTGGACGCGGCGCCCACGGCGCTGGCGCAGTCGTTCCGCGCGGACCCGTCCCAGAGCGGCTTCCTCTTCGACAACGACGCCCGCGCGCTGTCGGTGGACGAGGCGCTGTGGGGTGCCTACCAGCGCGCGGCGGCGGACCTGGCCGGGCAGGTGGCCACGGACGCGACGAAGCTGGGCAAGCTGCTGCCGGCGGGGAGCACCACGGACGAGGCTCGCGCGAAGGCGTTCGTGGAGTCCTTCGGCCTGCGCGCCCTGCGCCGCCCGCTGACCGCGGACGAGGTGGAGACGTACCTGAAGCTGTACCGCCAGGGCCCTCAGGCGTACCCGACGATGGCCGCGTTCCAGGGCGGCCTGCGGCTGGTGCTGGAGGGCTTCCTCCAGTCGCCCCTGTTCCTCTACCGCGTGGAGCGCAGCACGCAGGCGGCGGATGGCAAGGTGCCGCTGGACGCGTTCGAGGTGGCGTCCCGCTTGAGCTACGCGCTCTGGAACTCCATGCCGGACGACGCGCTGTTCGCCGCCGCTCGCGAGGGCATGCTGGCCAGGCGTGAGGGCGTGGCCTCCGAGGCGCGCCGGATGATGGCGGACGCCCGGGCGCGCGGCGTGGTGGACGCCTACCACCAGGCCGTCTTCGACGTGCCCCGCTACGCGAGCATCCGGCCCAACGCGACGCGCTTCCCCAACGTCACCCCGAAGCTGGCGGAGTCCGCGGCGAAGGAGAATACGCTCTTCGTCGAGGACGTCGTCTTCGGGCGCAAGGGGCGCTTCGCGGACCTGCTCACGTCGCGCGACACCTTCGTCAACGCCGAGCTGGCGCGCATCTACGGCCTCACCGGGACGTTCACCGCGGACTTCGTGCCGGTGACGCTGGACGGGGCGCAGCGCCGGGGCGTGCTCACGCAGGTGGGCTTCCTCGCGTCGCACGCGACGTCCATCGACCCGGACCCCATCCACCGCGGCGTGTTCCTGTCGGAGCACCTGCTGTGCCAGAAGATTGGCGCGCCGCCGGCCAACATCCCCGCGCTGCCCGCGCCCAACGGCCGCACCAACCGCGAGGTGGTGACGTCGCACACGGAGGCGCCCGGCACGGTGTGCGCGTCCTGCCACGCGACGCTGATCAACCCGCTGGGCTTCCCCTTCGAGAACTTCGACGCCGTGGGCGGCTACCGCACGACGGACAACGGGCTCCCGGTGGACGCCTCGTCGACGCCGGGCATCGGCGGACAGAAGGTGTCGGTGAAGGACGCGCTGGACCTGGCGGACGCGCTCGCGGCCACGCAGTCGGTGCATGAATGCTACGCGCGCCACTGGGTGGAGTTCCTGAGCGGACGCCCCGCGGTGGCGGAGGACGATGCGCTGGTGGCGCGGCTGGGCAAGCTGTCGCAGTCCGGTCAGCTGCCCATCGTGGACCTGGTCGTCGAGGTCGTGACGGGCGTGGGCTTCGTGACTCGCCACCCGGAGGAGCTGCCGTGAAACTGAGCCGACGACGCATGTTGCAGGGCCTGGGTGGCGTCATGCTGGGGCTGCCGGTGCTGGAGGGGCTGTTGCCCCGCAAGGCCCAGGCGGCGGAGGCGGACGCGCTGCCCTTCGCCATCTTCCTGCGCCAGGCGGATGGCGTGGCCGCCGCGCAGAGCACCTCCGAGCTGGGCAACGAGCCGGAGCGCTTCTGGCCGGAGCCACTGGGCAACCTCTCCACCACGACGCTCGCGGGCAAGTCGCTGGTGGAGCTGGCGGACCACCGCGCGCGCCTGCTGGTGGTGCGCAACGTCAACATGAAGGACTACAACTACGGGGACGGCCACGCCCGCGGGGCGCTGCAGTGCCTCACCGCGCGCGGCCCCGCCGTGGAGGGCGTGGGCGGCGACTCCGAGGCGTCCGGCGAGTCGCTGGACCACCGCATCGGCCGCGAGCTGAACCCGCAGAAGCGCGACTCGCTCTACCTCTACGCGGGGCAGGCCGGCGGGTGGCTGGGTGGCCCCTGCATCTCGCACCGAGGCAGCGCTTCGCGCCGGGCCGCGCTGCACGACCCGTGGGTGGCCTACCAGACCATGGTGGGTGGCCCCGGAGGCCTCTCGCCGGAGGCGCGCGAGCAGCTGCTGGTGCGCCAGAAGAGCCTCAACGACCTGGTGTCGGGCCAGCTGAAGGCGCTCCAGTCGCGGCCGGAGTTGAGCAGCACGGACAAGCAGCGCCTGGACCTGCACCTGTCCAATGTGCGCGACCTGGAGGTGGCGCTCAGCTGCCGCGCCCGCGCTGACGAGGAGCTGCGGCTCCAGCAGCAGGCGCCCGGCTACAACAGCACGGACGGCGACGAGGTGCTGGCCACGGTGCGGCTGCACATGGACATCGCGGTGCTGGCGGTGGCGTGCGGCACCACGCGCTCGGTGGCCATCCAGGTGGGCAACGGCAACGACAGCGCCACGCGCTACCGCGACCCCACGACGGGGCAGCTGATGGAGAACTTCCACTACATCTCCCACCGCCGCGCGTCGCACGACGCGTCGGGTGGCATCATCGCCGGGTCGGACGTGCTGCACTCGCGCGTGGACGCGCAGTTCGCGCAGACCTTCAACTACCTGTTGGATCAGCTGGCGGCGTACTCCCTGCCGAACGGCAAGAAGCTGGTCGACCAGGGTGTGTCCGTCTGGTTCAACGACCTGGGCAACGGGCCGGCGCACTCGGCGCGCCACATCCCGTTCATCCTGGCGGGCAGCTGCAACGGCTACCTCAAGCAGGGCGTGGCGGTGACGGCGGCCGGCGGCAACAGCAGCCCCAACCTCAACAAGATGCTCAACACCCTGGGCGCCGCGGTGGGCCTGAAGAACGCGGCAGGCGGGCCGCTGGATGACTTCGGCGACTCCACGCTGCCCAAGGGCCTGCTGACGGAGCTGCTGGCCTGAGCGGCCGTTGACCCGATTCGCCTGTGCCTTTCCTCCTTTGTTTTCGAACAGAGGAGGAAGGGATGTTCCCAGCAATCCGCAAGGCCTTCACCGCGTCACTCGCTTTCGTCTCCCTGCTGTCCGCCGGTCCGGCGGCGGCGCACGGCTCCATGGAAGTACCGCTGAGCCGCGTCTATGGATGTTTCAAGGAGGGGCCGGAGAGTCCCAGGTCCGCCGCGTGCAAGGCCGCCGTGCAGACCGGTGGGACGCAGGCGCTGTATGACTGGAACGGCGTCCGGCAGGGCGCCGCCAACGGGCGTCACCGCGAAATCATCCCTGACGGCAAGCTGTGCAGCGCCGCCAATGAGAGTCACAAGGGCCTGGACCTGGCGCGCACGGACTGGCCGTCCACGCTGATGACCCCGGACAGCAGCGGCCGCTTCGAGTTCGTCTTCCACGCCACCGCGGTGCACGCCACGGGCTACTTCCAGCTCTTCGTGACGAAGGAGGGCTACAACCCGGCGCTGCCCCTGAAGTGGTCGGACCTGGAGTCGACGCCCTTCTGCAACGTCACCAACGTGTCCGCGGTGAACAACCGCTACCGGCTCAACTGCCCATTCCCGGCGACCCGGACGGGCTCGCACGTCATCTACGCCGTCTGGCAGCGCGCGGACAGCCCGGAGGCCTTCTACGCCTGCACGGACGTGAAGTTCAGCAACACGCCGCCCCCGCCGGTGTCGTGGAAGGAGTTGGGCCAGGTGCAGGCGCGCGAGGACCTGCCCAAGTCCAGCAAGGTGACGTTCCGCCTCTTCGACAGCGCGGGCCGCGACGCCGAGTCGTATCCGCTGACGCTCGACGCGGCCACGCCCGCGGCCACGTGGATGTACCGGCTGGCGCAGCAGGTGAACGCGGGCTCCAGCCGCGTGCAGGTGGGCGTGCTCCAGACGACGGGCAGCGTGACGCCGGTGCAGGACGCACTGGGCAACCGCGTGTACGCGAAGGAGACGGGCTACGCGTTCCAGGTGGACATCGAGAAGCCCTCCACCGGCGGATCCGCGCAGTACAAGTACCCGGCGGGCATCGACAGCTACGCGGCGGGCACGTTGGTGGAGGGCACGGACGGGCTCATCTACCGCTGCAAGCCGTTCCCGTACTCCGGCTGGTGCAAGGGCGCGGCGTCGCACTACGCGCCGGGCACGGGCATGGCGTGGCAGGACGCGTGGGAGCTCGCCAACCAGGCCAGGTGAGAGGCGGTCATCAATCACTCGGAGTGAAATTGACAGGACTCCGCGTGCTTCGTGGTCCTCAGGGCTTCCCCCCATTTTCTTGGGGTTTCGACACTGTATACTGGTGGACAATTACGCTGATCATGGAACGAACGGGGGCAAAGGTCTGAGTCTGTCTGGACCCTCCGCCATGAGCGTGATCCTTCCGGTGGCAGCACGCCCCCACGGGTGCTGCCGGCGGGAGTTCCCCTGCATGCTGTGGAGTCAATTCCATGCCCAAGCCGTGGCCCCGGTGGCCTCTGCTCCTCGCCGGTGTTTTCTCGGCGAGCTCATCCCTCGCGGCTGAGAAACTCACCCCTGTCGCACCCTCCACGCTGATGCAGCTCCAGGTCCAGGAGCCATCGCGTGTGGCGCAATCCCTGGCCAGCCTCAAGGCGCAAAGCCTCAAGCTCGGGCTGGGCTCGCGGGACGACTTCCAGCTGTCCAGCTCCAGCACGGACGCCTTTGGCCAGACGCACGCGCGCTTCGAGCAGACGTACCAGGGCGTCCCCGTGTGGGGCGCCATGGCCATCACCCACCAGGGAGTGTCCGCGGGGGACATCCGCATCACCACCGAAGGCCTGCGCAAGAACATCCGCCTGGGCGTGACGCCCGCGCTGGACGCGAAGTCCGCGGCGGCGAAGGCCACCCAGGAGCTGGCGCCCAAGGGCGAGCTCGCCGTCACGCCGAAGAGCGAGCTCATCGTCTACCCCCAGACGCGGCTCGTGAACCGCTACCCCGGCAAGCCGGTCGCGGAGCAGAACGCGGCGGACTTCGACACCCAGGTCGTCGCCTACCGGCTCGCGTACCACGTGCACACCGAGCTGGAGAACGCGAAGGACGGCGTCAAGCACACGGACTTCATCGTCGACGCGAACTCGGGCGAGGTTCTCAAGCAGTGGAACTCGCTCGAGACGGCCGCCGCCAAGGGGCTCGGCCACTCGCAGTACAGCGGTGACGTCCCGTTGGACGTCTTCCAGAACGCCCAGGGCCTCTTCGAGCTGCGCGACGTCACGCGCGCCGGCGGCGAGGGCATCCGGACCTACGACGTCAACCACGCCGCCGTGCAGAACGGCGTCGTCCCCACGCTGACCCTCTACACGGACGCCGACAACGTCTGGGGCGACGGGCAGAACTACATCGTCGGTGCCAACAACACCCTGAGCACCAACGGCCAGACGGCCGCCGTCGACGCGCACTTCGGCCTGCTGGCGACCTGGGACTTCTACAAGAAGATCCTCGGCCGCGACGGCATCGACGGCGTCGGCTCGCCCACCTACAACCGGGTGCACGCCAGCAACCTCTACAACAACGCCTTCTGGAGCGACGGCTGCTTCTGCATGAGCTACGGCGACGGCTCGTTCCCTGCCGCCGGCGGCTTCAGGTCCCTGGGCGTGCTCGACGTGACGGGCCACGAGATGTCCCACGGCGTCACCTCGCACTCGGCCGGCCTCATCTACGACGGCGAGTCCGGCGGCCTCAACGAGGCCAACTCGGACATCTTCGGCGCCATGACGGAGTTCTGGGTGGCCAACGGCCGCGGCAGCTCCATTGGTGACACCGGCGGCAACTGGCTCATGGGCGAGCAGCTCAGCAGCTTCCCGCTGCGCATCATGTTCCGCCCGTCGCTGGACGGCGCGAGCGTGGACGCCTGGTTCCCCGGCCTGGGCAACATCGACGTGCACTACAGCAGCGGCCCGATGAACCGCGCCTTCTACTTCCTGTCCCAGGGCGTGCAGCCGCTGGCGATCAGCACCGACTTCTCCAGCACCTACCTGCCCGCGGGCATGAGGGGCATCGGCAACGACAAGGCGGCGGCCATCTGGTACCGCGCGCTCACTGTCTACCTGTTCCCGTCGTCCAACTACCTGTCGGCCCGCACCAGCAGCCTCCAGGCCGCGGCGGACCTCTTCGGCTCCCAGTCCAACGAGTACCGCGCGGTGCAGAACGCCTTCGCGGCCATCAACGTGGGCTACACCGCCGGCACGTACGACGACCGCACGGCCCCCACCGTCGCCGCGAGCGTCTCTGGCAGCGCCTCTGAGATCCTGCTGAAGGCGCAGGCCGACGACAACGTCGGCGTGGCCCGCGTGGAGTTCTACGTCGACGGCGCCCCGGTGGGGACCGTCTCCTCCCAGCCGTTCCAGTTCGCGCTGGATGCCACCTCGCTGACCAACGGCTCGCATGCGCTGGTGGCGGTGGCGTTCGACGCGGCCGGCAACTCCACCGCGTCCGCTCCGGCGAGCTTCACCGTCTCCAACACCTTCGATCAGCTCCTGATCAACCCGGGCTTCGAACAGGACACCCTGGGCTGGACGGATGATCCGACGAACATCAACTTCCCGGTCTCCTCCGGCCCGCGCAACGGCCAGGGCTTCGCGTGGCTCAACGGCTATGGCACGACGCACGTCGACCGGCTGTGGCAGGACGTCACCATTCCCGCCGGCGTCACCCAGGCCGCGCTGACCTTCTTCCTCAACATCAGCACCGCCGAGACGACGACCACCGCCGTGCGCGACACGCTGACGCTGCAGGTGCGCGACACCTCCGGCACGGTGCTGGGGACGGTGGCGACGTGGTCCAACCTGGACGCGACGCTGGGCTATGCGCAGCAGAGCGTGGACCTGACGGCCTACGCGGGCCAGACGGTGCGCATCTTCATGGAAGGCAGCGAGAACGCCTCGCTCGCCACCAACTTCCAGGTGGATGACTTCTCGCTGCGCGTCATCCGCGCGGCGGACGCCGAGGCGCCCCGGGTGAAGGCCAGCGTGGTCTTCTCCGGCACGCGCGTGGGCTACTTCGCGGACGTGTCCGACAACGGCTTCGTCAACGCGGTGGAGTTCCTCGTCGACGGCGCGTCCCTGGGCAACTCGGTCAAGTCGTTCACCCGGGCCGTCAACCTCTCCACGCTGACGGCCGGTCCGCACACGCTCGTTGCCCGGGCCACGGACGCGGGCGGCAACGTGGGTGACTCCGCCACGGTGACGTTCTACGTGGACACCACCGCCACCCAGCGCGTGCTCAATCCCAGCTTCGAGACCGCCGGGAGCTGGACGAGCGCGACGACGCAGTCGGGCTCGACGGGCATCCTCAGCAGCGCGTCCTTCGCGCACACGGGCAGCCGCATGTACGTCTTTTATACGAACGCGGGTCCGGCGCGGCACTCCGTCCGTCAGTCCGTGGCCATCCCGGCGACCGCGACCTCGGCCATCTTCAGCTTCTGGCTGCGCATGTACAACGGCGCGTTCAGCGACGGCTTGCCCCACCACACCATCAGCGCGAAGGTGCGGGACGCCGCCGGCACCGAGCTGGCGACGCTGAAGACGCTCTCCAACGTGGATGACACCGCCGGGGAGTACCGCCAGCACCGCTTCGACCTGACCGCGTACAAGGGCCAGACGGTGCAGTTGTTCTTCGACGCGGACCAGACGGCGGCCCCGCAGATCACGGGCGGAGTCACCCAGTACTTCGTGGACGACGTCAACCTGGTCACCTCGACCCAGGCGGACATTGAGAGCCCCACGCTCTCCGCGGCGGTCGAGGGCAGCTACGGGACGGTGCAGCTCACGGCCTCCGTGAGCGACAACATCTGGACGTCCAGCCTCGCGTTCCAGGTGGATGGCGCCCCGGTGAGCTCCTTCACGGACGTCCAGGGCATCTACGCGACGGCGTTCGACACGAAGACCCTGTCCAACGGCCCGCACCAGTTCAAGGCGACGGCCACGGACAAGGCGGGCAACACGACGGAGCGCACGGTGACCTTCGAGGTGCGCAACTCCACCATCCAGGACCAGGGCGCGCCGCACATCACCGCCAGCGTGGAGGGCCTGTTCGAGACCTACACGATGCGGGCCGAGGCCACCGACGACACGGGCGTTGCGTACGTGGAGTTCTACGTGGACGGCGCCCTGAAGGGCCGGACCTCGTCCGCGCCGTACCTGCTGCCGCTGTTCCTGATTCCGCTGGCGCCGGGGGAGCACATCCTCGAGGCGGTGGCGTACGACGCCTACGGCAACTGGTCCAAGGCGACCACCCCCTTCACGCTCCTGCCCGTCGCGGTGGAGTTCGTGGTGGCGCAGCACGTGGTGCCGGTGGGTGGCTCCGTCGCCCTGCAGGCGAACGTGGCGAACGTGGTGAACACGGCGGTGAGCTGGTCCGTGGCGGAGGGCCGCGTCTGCGGCACCGTCGGCACGGACGGCGTCTACGCCGCGCCGGTGGCCCGTGGCCTGTGCCACGTGTCCGCGGCGAGCGTCGTGGTACCGACGGCGAAGGCCGTGGCGGCCATCCAGGTCTACACGGGCGACATCAATGGCGACAACGTCGTGGACGGAGAGGACATGGGCCTGCTCGCGCAGGACTACGGCACCAACGGCTCCGAGGAGACCAACCTCGACGGCGCCGGCTCTGTGAACGACAACGACATCACCCTCTTCGTCAGCCAGTTCGGACGGTAATTCCCCATGAAAACGTGGATGAAGCTCATTGTTCCGCTCCTGATTGGGGCGCTGGCGGCCTGCTCCGACCCCGACACGGGGCCGGTGACGGTGACTCCGAAGAACGTCACGGTGAAGGCCGGTGAGAAGGCGACCTTCAGCGCGGCGGTGAAGGACGCGAAGGACCCGCGCGTGCTCTGGTCGGTGGAGGGAGGCGACTCCCACGGCACCATCAGCAGCTCGGGCATCTACACCGCGCCGGCCGAGGCCGGCACGTACACCGTGGTGGCCACCAACGCGGTGGACACCTCGAAGAAGGACTCGGCCACCGTCAAGGTGGAGGCAGCTCCGACTCCGACGGTCATCGTGAAGGTGACGCCGGAGACGGTGACCATCGGGCAGGGGACCGTCACGGACCTCACGGCGGAGGTCTCCGGTTCCTCCATCACCGCGGTGCAGTGGGCCGTGGAGGGTGGCGACGAGAACGGCACCGTCAGCAGCGCGGGCCGGTACACGGCGCCGAACAAGGCGGGCACGTTCAGCGTGACGGCCACCAGCGTGGCGGACCCGACGAAGAAGGGCTCCGCCTCCATCACGGTGGAGCCTGTCGTCGTCGGGGAGGTGAAGGTGACGGTGAGCCCCACGTCGGCCACCACCACCTGGGATGGCACCGTCCAGCTGACGGCCGAGGTCACCGGCACCAACAACCTGGCGGTGCAGTGGTCCGTGGAGGGTGGCGACGCGAACGGCTACGTCAGCACCACGGGCGTGTACCGCGCGCCGAAGAAGACGGGCTCGTTCACCGTGACGGCCACCAGCGTGGCGGACCCGGCGAAGAAGGCCACGGCCACCATCCGGGTGGACCCCGTCGTCATCGAGTCGGTGGTGGTGAGTGTCACTCCGAAGACGGGCACGGTGGCGCAGGATGCCGCCTTCTCGCTGTCCGCGCAGGTCACCGGCACCAACAACGTCGCGGTGCAGTGGTCCGTGGAGGGCGGTGACGATAACGGCACCGTGAGCAGCACGGGTGTGTACCGCGCGCCTCGCCGCGAGGGCACGTTCACCGTGACGGCCACCAGCGTGGCGGATCCGACGAAGTCCGACTCGGCCACCCTCACCGTGAGCGGCGTCGTCGTTCCGGCGGTGACGGTGACGGTCTCTCCGAAGACGGCCACCGTGGACCAGGGGGCCTCCGTCAACCTCGCGGCCGAAGTCACGGGCAGCTCCGTCGTCGCGGTGACCTGGGCCGTGGAGGGTGGTTCGGCCAACGGCACCGTCACCAGCGCCGGCGTGTACACCGCGCCGAACAAGCCGGGCACGTACACCGTGACGGCCACCAGCGTGGTGAATGCGTCGCAGAAGGACTCCGCCGTCATCACCGTGCCCGTCGCCGGCACGGTGAAGTACGTGGACCCCACGGGTACGGGCTGGCGCCTGGTTCGCAACGCCACCCTGTCCTCGGGCAACACGCTGGTGCTGGACCTGGTGGGCCCCACGGGCCTGTCCGGCCGCGGCGCGGACCTGACGCTGGGGCTGGATGCGGCCACCGCGGCCTGGTCCACCGTGGACGGCACCGAGTACGTGGCCAACGCTGGCTACGACCTGGGCGCCGCGCCCCAGCTGCTCAAGTCGGGCGTGAAGGGCAGCACGCTGAGCGTGGGCGTGTACCAGAAGGGCGCTCCGGCGCACGCGTACAACGGCGCGCTGCTGTCCGTGGCGCTGACCGTGAAGGCCACCGCCGAGACGCCGGCCGGTACCGCGGTGCCGCTGACCGTCCTCAAGGCGCACGCGCTGCCGGCCTCCGGCTCGCTGCAGGCCATCAACGTGGCGGTGGGCACCATCACCACCGCTCAGTAGTCCGGAGCCCGAAGCAGTGAGAGCGGCGGCCTTCCCCAGGGAAGGCCGCCGTTTTCATTGGGGGCCGCGTGGCTTCACGGCGGCGCTGCCTCCACGGTGAAGGTCACCTCGCCTCGGGCGGGAATCTGCACCTTCCGGGGCGTGAAGCGGGGCCCTTCGTCCGGGTCTGCCGCGCGGGCATCCAGCAGGTACTCGCCGGGTTCGACGCCTCGGAGAATGAGGGTGCCCTTCGGGGCGGGGGCCTGGTAGCGGGTCATGGGAAATCTCCCCACCTCCTTCAGCGAGACGAGCGCGGGCAGTGGCGTGCCGTTCGTGTCCTGGGCCAGGAGCCGCACCGTCGCGGCGCGGTCCAGCGCCACGGTGAGCGTGTCCACGCGGGCCGTCACCTCCTGCTCGAAGGGACGCGCGTTGCGGCTGTGGAGCGCCAGGGTGAAGGGCGGGGGCGGCAGCTGCGACAGGGTGTAGACGCCGTCGCGAAGGGAGACGTTTCGGGGACGCGCCATCGCGCGGGCGATGTCGGAGTCTCCTGGCTCGGTGATGGTCGCGCGGAAGGACTCCAACTGGGACAGGGCTTCGCCCGTCTCCACGTCGTGGACGGCGAGACGCAGCGTCCAGCCGGGGTCGAGCGTCAGCACGCCCAGGTCCACGTCCACGCCTTCCGTCAGGTTCACGGGGCGCTTCAGCGGCATGAAGCCGGGGGCCGTCACGGTCAGCATGGCCGGGCCCGCGGCGGTGAATGGGACGTCCAAGGCACCGTCCGGCAACCCGGTGGACTGTTCGAAGTCCTTGAGGTCCGTGCCCGTCACCTGGAACGTGGTGACGGCCTGGCCTCCAGGTTCCACGACGCGGCCCCGGATGCGTCCGTCGCGCTCCAGCACGAGTTGGAGGGGAGCCTCGCTGGAGTCCACCCAGATGCCTCCGAACTCCGGGGCGGGCTCGCCTCCCTGGGAGCGCCTGGGACGGAAGGTGTAGCCCGGCAGCTGGGCCATCAGGGCGTAGCGAGGAGCCACGAGCCCGCGCAAGGTGAAGCGTCCGTCCGGGCCCGTGCGGAGGCCGGGAGGCCACTCGTCATCAGTGGCTCGCGGATCGGATGAATCACTCTCGAGGAGGACCGCGATGAGACTGACGCCCGCGAGCGGCTGGCCCTTCCCATCCACCGCGATGCCGGAGCGCTCACGGCCTGCTTCCAGGCGCAGGGACACGTCCCGGTGTTCGCGCGCCTTGAAGGTGATGGACTGGGACACCGACGCGTCCATCAGGTCTCCCTGGACGACGGCCCCCAGGAGATAGGTGCCTGGGGCAATCCCTTGCAGGTGGAAGCGGCCCTGTTCGTCCGTGAGGGTCTGACGCGGCTCTTCGTATGGCGCGTCCTCCTGCGCCTCCGTCCCCAACGTCACGGTGGCTCCCCGCAGCGGCAGCCCTCGCGAATCGGAGACGGTGCCGGACACGGAGGCGCCCCGGTCCAGCACCACGACGACATCCCGCGAGGGGACGCGCACCGCGAGGGTTTGACGCTGGAAGGACGGATCCTCCACGGACAGCTCACCCGTCCCCGCGCGCTTCACGTCCAGGACGAAGTGCCCGGTGGCATCCGAGCGCAGGGCGCCACCCGAGTCGATGCCGTCACCGTCGCCCAGGCGATTCCCTGAGAGCGTCAGGAGGATGCCTTCGAGCGGAGCGCCCGACGTGTCGACGACACGGCCCTCCACGCTCTGCGCGCGCCGGAGCGTGAAGTCCAGGGGCGCCATGCCCTGCTGTAGCTTCTGGGCCTGCAGCTCCACGTCCAGGTGGTGGGGCGCGAGGATCCGGAAGGTATGTGGCCCGGCACGCGTGGGGCCCAGTTGGTAGCGGCCCGCGGCGTCCGTCACGGTGGTTGCCTCGGCGGCGACGGGACCGCCGTCCTCGCGGTAGGTCTCCACGCGTGCGTTCGGGATGGGGTGGCCTGCGTCGTCTCGCACCGTGCCTGTGACGAACACGCCGTGCTGGAGCCGCAGCTCCACGTGCTCCAGGGGTGGTGTCACGTCCAGCGTGGCGAACGCGCCCCCGGCTTCCGCGGTGAGTTGGTGGAGGACGGCGGGCGCGGTGAAGCGAAAGCGCCCCTCACCATCGGTCGTGGCGCGCTGGGTGGACGCCGTCGCGGTGTCGCCTTCGAGGTGCACCAGGATGCCCGGCACCGGCGCGCTCTCCACGGAGAGGACCTGTCCCGTCAGGGCGAGCGCACGCGCGAGCACCACGGTCGTCATCGCGGTGGGTGATTCGACTTCCGGCTGGAACCACGGGGCCCGGTCCTCGGCGGTGACGAAGGCGGCGTAGGCGCCCTGGGGCAGGGGGCCCACGATGAAGCGGCCCTCGGCGTCGGTGGACGCGTCGAAGAAGCGCGTATGCCAGCGGGAGATGAGCGTCACCCGCGCGTCGGGAATGGGCGTCTTCCGGTCCGTGTCCGTGACGGTTCCCTCGAAGAGGACGCCCTGCTCCAGCGTCAGCGTCACGTCGTTCGAGCCCACCGCCACGCCACCCTGCGACACCGCGCCCGTGTCGCCCAGGGCCCAGAGCGTGACGAGGCCCTCGGGCAGTCCCGCCAGTACGAAGCGGCCCTCTGTGTCCGTGGCCGCCTCCGCGAACACGAGGGCTTCGCCGTCGCGGGCCTCCACGGACTCCCACTGCATGCGCTCGGAGTCGAAGCTGCACGCGCCGCTCTTGAGGACCGGAGCCCGCGCGTCGTCCTGGCCGGAAGGATTGGGACAGGACCGCTCCGACAGCGTGACTCCGGGCTCCACGCGGGAAGCGGAGACGCGCACGCCCGCGGCGGGGCCGTGGCTTCCCAGCACGCGGCCCGTGATGCGCGCGGTGCCCGCGGGACGTGGGGGCGTGGTCACCCGTGTCGGCCGTGCCACGGGTTTCTGCGCGGACGACGCCGTGGTCACGGGCGAGTCCTTCGCGGACGAAGGCGCCTGGGTGTTCCACAGCAGGAAGGCGAGGAGCGCGACGACGGCCAGCGCGGCTCCTCCCAGCCAAGGCTTCAGTCCCCCGGGTCTGCCATTCCCCATGCGCGGCAGGATAGCGCGTGAGTCAGCGCGCGAGGGGCATCCACACCGGCTTCACGTCGCGAGACAGCGTGCCTTCGGCGGGCACGTCCAGCTCTTCGCGGTGGATGCGGTCCTTGCCGCGGTTGCCCGCGATGACGGTGTAGTGGCCGGCGGGAACGCGGCGGAACGTGACGGACGTGCCGGTCCATTCCTCACGGGGGTATTGCTGGAGGCTCAGGTGTTCGAAGGCCCTGGCGCTGTCGGGCGCGGGAGCCTGGCCGGACAGCAGGAACGCGGTGTCGACGTCCTCCGGCAGTCGCAGCGTGACGGTGGCGCCGGTGCCCAGGGCGTCGAAGGTGAGGGTGACGTCGCCGCTGGGAGGAACCCGCAGGGTGCGGGGCGGGAAGACGGTGTCGCGCGGTCCGTTCTCCATCCAGGCATTCACCGTGTAGAGCCCTGGAGGAATGGCCCGGAGGGTGAAGGCCCCGGTGCTGGGATAGCGTTGCAGCGTCAGGCCGTCCGAGCGCGTGAAGGTGAGCTGGACGTCCACGGGTTTGCCTCGCGCATCGCGGACGTGGCCCGTCACGCGGGCGCCGGAGTCGAGCGAGAGCGTGATGCTGTCTTCCGCTTCGCCCACCATCACCCGCGCCGGCAGGTGGAGCTGGGTGTCCACCTCGAGCGTGAACGCGGTGGTGGGCAGGTTCTCCAGCAGCAGCGAGCCATCTTTTCGTGGCACCGCCCCGGTGGCGGGCAGGTAGGGCGGTCCGTCCGCGACGCCTTCGCCATGGATCCGATAGCCGGTGGCGATGGTCGCCCATTGCCCGGAGTCACCGCGCACGCGTCCGGTGAAGGGCTCGCCCGTCGCGGCATCGCGAAGGAGCACCCGCACCGTCCTGCCCCGCGTCAGCGTGAGCGTGCCCAGGTCCACGTCGTTCTCTCCGTCCGGCGTGACGGTGCGATCCACCGTCGCGAAGCCCTTGGCGCGCACCACGAACCGCTGCGGTCCGGTGGCTTCGTACAGGGGCTGGTCGAAGCGGCCGTCCGGCTGGGTGTATCTGTTGCCGTTCACTTCGAACCACTCCAGCGTCGCGCCGGCTTCCGCCACGACCTGGCCCCGCAGGTGCGGAATGCGCCGCAGCACCAGCCGGACCTCTCCCGTGTCGCCTCGCACCACCACGGTCTTGTCCTCGCCAGGAGTGGTGCCCTGTGACAGGGAGGCGTCGATGACGTGCCCCGGATGCCTCGTGATGAGCGCGTAGCGGGCCGTGCTCAGCGAGCGCAGGGTGAAGCGGCCTTCGGCATCCGTGCGGACACCCTCGGGGGGCACGCTCATGCTGGAGGGCTCGCCACGGTAGCGGGGCCGATCCGCGTCCAGGAGCTCCGCGCGGACGGCGACACCGGACAGGGGCAGGCCCTGGGGACTCACGACGAGGCCCCGCAGGAGCCGGCCCTGCTCCAGCCTCAGCGTGGCGGACGCCGCTGCTCCCGCCTGGACCTCCAGCTCTTGGGATGCGTGCACGTCCACGGCCCGTTCCGAGACCGTTGCCTCCGCCACATAGGCGCCGGGGGCCACGCCCTGGAGCGTGACCTGTCCGTGCGCGTGAGTGACGCCGGCATGGTCGGATTCGCCGCGCGCGTCGCGCTGCCAGAGCGTCACCCGGGCGTCCCGCACCGGTGCGCCCAGCGCGCTCAGGACGGTGACGGAGACGCTGACGCCCCGGCGGAGCACCAGCCGCGTGTCCCGTGACGGAAGCTCCACGGCGAAGCGCTGCGGAACGAAGGTCGCGTCGTCGACTTCCAGCCACACGGTGCCTGCTTCCACCGCGTCCAGGGTGAAGCGTCCGGCTTCGTCCGTCTGGGTGTGATCCGTGACCAGGTCCATGGTGAGATCCGACGTCGGCTCTGGATGGAGCCGGACTTCGCGGCCCGCGAGCGGTCGGCCTGCCTCGTCCACGACGACGCCCTCCACGGAGACGGCACGCGGCAGCGTGAAGTCGAGGGTCTCCTGGACGTCGCCAAGCTGCTGGTGCTCCGGCTCCACGTCGGTGTAGTGCACGGCGCGAACCGCCACGAAATGCGGCAGCCGGAAGAGCGGGCCCAGCCGGTAATGGCCCTTCGCATCCGTGACAGTCTGCCCGCGCGGTGACGGCGCGTTCGCATCCCAGAGATCCGCCATGACCCGAGCGCCGGGAATCGGCCTTCCGCCCTCATCGCTGACGTTGCCCTGGAGGACCATTCCGGGCCCGAGCGTGAGGACGATGTCCTCGCGAGGCTGCGTCCTGAGATGGACCAGACCGTCATGCGCCGCCGTCTCCGCGAAGAGCTGGCCGGGCACGTCTTCGAAGGAGGGAAAGGAGAAGCGCCCCTGCGCATCCGTGAGGGCGGTGCGCGACTCGGGCGCGGCGCTGGGCGTGTACAGCCGGACAGAGACGCCGGGCGCGGGGGCTCCCTTCGCCGTCACCACCGTGCCCGCGTACTTCGCGGGGCGGTCCATGATGAAGGTGTCCTCCACCAGCGGATCCGCATGCATGCCCAGGTTGGGGCCGCGGTCGAGCGCCGTGACGAGGATTCCGTAGTCGGCCGGAGGCACGGGCCCGATGCGGTAGCGTCCGTTCGCGCCGCTGGTCGCGGGGAAGAAGCGCGTGTGTTCGTGGGAGAAGACGGTGACGCGGGCACCTTCAATGGGCTCGGTTCCCGTCGGCCCGTCCAGGACGATGCCCTCGAAGAAGGAACCTTCCTCGAGCACGAGGACCACGGCCTGCTGCCCCGTCGTCACGTCAGGGCGCATCGCCACGTCCTGACCGCGGGAGGCATGGAGCGTGACCGTTCCGTCGGGAAGTCCTTCCAGGACGAAGGTGCCGTCCTCCGCGCTGGTGGTCTCCGCGATGGTGGGGGCTTCTCCCTCGCGCTTGTCGACCTGGTCCACCAGCTCATCGAAGGCTTCGTTCCAGCACTGCATCAGCCGACGTGGAGGTTCACCGGACGCGTCATCGGAAGGAGGACACGAGCGCTCTGACAGCGTGACCTCGGGCTCCGCGCGGGACGCGGACACGCGCACGCCTGCGGCCGGGCCGTGGGTGCCCAGCACGCGGCCCGTGATGCGCGCGGTGCCCGTGGAACCGGGTGCCGTGGTCACCCGTGTGGTGCGCGCCACCAGACTCGCGGCGGAGGCATTGGGGGACGGCGCCGCGCCCTTTTCGGAGGACGCGTCCTGGGACCTCCACAGCAGGAACGCGAGGAGCGCGACGACAGCCAGCGCGGCCCCTCCCAGCCAAGGCTTCAATCCCCCAGGTCTGCCATTCCCCATGCGCGGCAGGATAGCGCGTGAGTCAGCGCGCGAGGGGCATCCACACCGGCTTCATGTCTCGGGACACGGTGCCTTCGGCGGGCACGTCCAGTTCCTCGCGGTGGATGAGGTCCTTGCCTCGGTTGCCCGCGATGACGGTGTAGTGGCCGGCGGGCACACGGCGGAACGTGACGGACGTGCCGCTCCATTCGGTCAATGGGTGGCCCTGATGGATCAGGTGACGGAAGGCCCTGCTGTTGTTGGGAGTGGGGGCCCGTCCGGACAGCAGGAACGCGGTGTCGACATCCTCCGGCAGCCGGAGCGTGACGGTGGTGCCCGCGCCCAGGGCGTCGAATTCGAGCGTGACGTCGCCACTGCTGGGGATTCGCACCACGCGGGGCTGGAAGATGACTTCATTCGTCCGCTCCTCCGGCCAGACATCCACCGTGTAGAGCCCCGGAGGAATGACCGCGAGCGTGAAGTCACCCGGGCGGGGCTTACGTCGAAACTCCGAGCCGTCGGGACGCGTGAAGATGAGCTGGGCCTGCACGGGCTGGCCTTGCGCGTCGCGAACGTGGCCCGTCACGCGGGCGCCCTTCTCGAGCGAGAGGGTGAGGTGCTCCACCTCCGCGCCCACCGTCACGCGCAGCGGCAGGTGGAGCTCGGTGTCCACCTCGAGCGTGCACGCCGTGGTGGGCACCTGCTCCAGCAGCAGCGAGCCGTCCTTCGAGGGCACTGCTTGCGTCGGCACCCGGAAGGACGGGCCGTCCGCGACGCCGTCTCCTTCGACGTGATAGCTGACGGCCACCGTCGTCTCCTGGCCTGAATCGTCGCGAACGCGTCCGGTGTACGGCGCACCCGTCGCTGCCTCACGCAGGAACACCTTCAGGGACCTCCCTCGCGTCAGCGTGAGCGTGCCGAGGTCCAGGTCATTTTCTCCGTCCGGTGTGACGGTGCGGTCCACCGGCGCGAACCCGCGGGCTTGCACCACGATCCGCTGGGGGCCGCTCACTTCGATCAGCTGCTGGTCGAAGCGGCCATCCGGGTCTGTGTACTCGGCGTCGTTCACGACAAAGGACGCCAGCCTCGCGCCGCCCTCCGCCACCACCCGGCCCCGCACATGAGGGATGCGCCGCATCACCAGGCGGACTTCCGTTGTGTCCCGGTCCACCACGGCGGTCTCGTATTCGCCAGCACGGACGCCCTGCGAGGACTGGGCGTCCAGGAAATGCTCCTGGAGCGACGCGGTGAGCTCATAGCGGGAGGCGCTCAGCGAGCGGAGGAGGAAGTGGCCTTCGGCATCCGTGTGGACACCCTCGGTGCGCCGCTCCACCCTGAACCCGTGCTGGTCGCGACGGTAGAGGGGGCGGTCCGCGTCCAGGACTTTCGCGCGGATGCGGACCCCGGGCAGGGGCCGGCCCTGGGACGTCACGGCCACGCCCCGCAGGGTCCGGCCTTCCTCCATCCGCAGCGTCACGGACGGCGCCTCTCCCGGCAGGACCTCCAGCGATTGCGAGGCATGGACGTCCACGGCCCTTCCTGGAACGAGGGCCTCCGCCACGTACCTGCCCGGAGGAACACCCTGGAGTGTGACCTGGCCCCGAGCGTCGGTGCCGCCGGCATGGTCGGCTTCTCCGCGCGCGTCGCGCTGCCAGAGCGTCACCCGGGCGTCCCGCACCGGCGCCCCCGCCGCGCTCAGGACGGTGACGGCGACGCTCGCGCCCTGGCGCAGCACCAGCCGCAGGTTGCTCGATGGAAGCGTCACGTTGACGCGCTGGGGAATGAAGTTCGTGCCACTGACGTCCAGCCACGCGGCGCCCGCCTCCTTCGCGTCCAGGAGGAAGCGTCCGGCTTCGTCCGTCACGGTGTAGTCCGTGATGACGCCTAGGTAGGGGGAGAGCCTCGGCGCCACGCCCGGACGCAGCTGGACTTCGAGGCCCGCGAGCGGCTGGTCCGCTTCGTCGACGAGGACGCCCGCCACGGAGACAGCACGCTGCAGGGTGAAGTCGAGCGACACCTCGGTCTGTTCGGGCTCCTCGTGCTCCTCTGTCCTGTCGACGTGTCGCTCGGCGCGGGCCGCCACCAGGTGCTGCATCCGGAACAGGGGACCCAGCCGGTAATGTCCCCGGGCATCCGTGACGGTCTTGACTCGCTGCGACGGTGCGTCCTCATCGAGGCGAAAGGCCTCGACCTGGGCGCCGGGAATCGGGTTGCCGCTCTCGTCGCTGACGGTGCCCTGGAGGAGCATGCCGGGCCCGAGCGTGAGGATCACGTCCTCGCGCGGCTCGGTCGCGATGGTCGCGAAGCCGTCGTGCGCCGGGGTCTCCGCGAAGAGTTGGGCGAACACGCCTTCGCTGGACGGGAAGGAGAAGCGTCCCCGCGCATCCGTGAGGGTGGTGCGCGATTCAGGGGCGAGGCTGGGAGTGTGGAGGCGGACGGAGATGCCGGGCGCGGGAGCTCCCTTCGCCGTCACGACCGTGCCCGCGATCTTCGTGGGGCGGTCCAGGACGAAGGTGTCCTCCTGAGGCTCCGCTTCCATTTTCAGGAGCGGACTGAACCCCGGGGCCGTGATGAGGAGGCCATGGTCGGCCGGCGGTACCGGCCCGATGCGGAAGCGTCCATCCGCGCCGCTGGTCGCGGGAAGGAAGCGCGTGTGTTCCCGGGTGAAGCCGGTGATGCGGGCACCCGCGATGGGCTTGTCTTCCACCACATCGTCCAGGACCACGCCCTCGAAGAAGCGGCCTTCATCGAGCACGAGCACCACGTCCTGCTGACCCGTCGCCACGTCCGGGAGCATCGCCACCTTCTGGCCGCTGGAGGCATGGAGCGTGACCGTTCCGTCGGGAAGTCCGTCCAGCGCGAAGGTGCCATCCTCCGCGCTGGTGGTCTCCGCGACGGTGGGGGCTTCTCCTTCGCGCTTGCCGATCTGATCCACCAGCTCATCGAAGGCTTCGTTCCAGCACTGCATCAGCCGGGGCGGAGACGCAGCGGGTGCATCCTCGGAAGGAGGGCAGGAGCGCTCCGACAGCGTGACCTCGGGTTCTGCTCGGGACGCGAACACGCGCACGCCCGCGATGGGACCGCGCGCATCACGCACCACGCCCGTGATGCGCGGGCTTCCCGTGGCGGGAGCCTGCTTCGCATGGGGGCCGGTGAAGAATCGGGAGGCCTTGGTGGAGTGCTGGGACGCAGGACCCGGAGCACTCCCATGCTCGCGCAGGACGAAGAAGCCCAGGAGCAACAGTCCGACGACGACCGCGACCGTGAAGACTATTGCCCTCCGCATGCGCTGCGTCTCCTCAAGTCCGAAGTCGCACGATAGCTGTTCGCCTGACTCAACGTTCCGGGCCGGGCACCCGCAGCGTGACGCTCTCCTGGGTCGCATCCAAGGCCACGTCCTTTTCGGTCTCCGCGTTCGTGAACACGCTGACGAAGAAGGAGGCGCTCTCGAAGGGCACTCCCTCCAATGCAATGCCGCCTTCCGCGTCCAGGTTCCCGTAGTGGGATGGCAGCGCGTGGCCGTGCGGAGTCCGGGTTTCGAAGGAAGGAGCAATCGCGACGCTGACGCCCGCGAGCGGTGCGCGGGTGACTTCATCCAGGACCCTGAAGCGTACCGTCCGGCCCCGGCTCATCCGGAGCGTTCCCAGGTAGATGTCCCTACCAGGACTCACGACGAGATCGCGCTGGAGGTCCAGGAAGCCCTTCGAACGCACCTGGATGCTCGTAGGCCCATCCTCTGGCAGTGGGATCTCGAACGCCCCGTCCGGAGCATGGACCCACGGGGACCGTTCCCGGACCTCACAGGACAGCGGAGTCCCGTTGTCGCTCACGACCTGTCCTCGCAGGCGCGGTCTTCGCTCCAAGACCAACCGGACGTCCTCCTGCCCTGTCGTGACGAGGAGGGCGGTGGTATCGGGCGTCCCGCCCCGTGAGCGCGAGGGCGCGAAGGCCTCGCCTTCCTTCCAGGCGATGAGCCGGTATGCCGGGGCCGTCAGGTGCTTGAAGACGAAGCGGCCATCCGGTCCGGAGAGGATGCCGCCCTCTGCGCTAGAGAGACAGTCGGGGGCATCCGTCTGCCACGCCGGGACGTCCTCCTGGAGGAGACAGGCCTGGATCCGGACGGCAGGCACCGGCTGCCCGGCGCTGTCGACCGTCATGCCCCGCACCGTGCGTCCTTCCTGGAAGCGCAGGGACACGGTGGCCTGTGTCCGTTCCTCCAGGTCCAGGGGTTGCGACACGGCGCGCTCGATGCCAGGACTCCGCAGCCGGGCCTCCACGACGTAGTGCCCTGCCTCCAGTCCGCCCAGGGAAAAGGCCCCCTGCGCGTCCACGTCGGTGATGTGGGCGTCTCCACTCAGCGGCGCGGTGTTCCAGAGCCAGACCTGCGCGTTGGACAGGGGGCGTCCCGTCGCATCCAGGACCCCTCCGGACACGGAAGCGCCGCGGCTCATCACCACCCGGACCCCTGTGGACGGGACCTCCACGGGGAGCAGCACGGAGCGGAACCCCCGGGCCGTGACAAGCACCCGGCCGGAGCCCTTCCTCTCGCTGTCCACGAAGAAGTGGCCTGTCTCGTCCGACTCGGCGATCCCATCCTCGGGGAAGTGCGAGCGGAAGAGCCTTTCAGGCACATCGTGGGTCATGTCGAGCGTCACCTGCGCACCCGCGAGCGGCAGTCCTTCCGTGTCGACCACCCTGCCTTCGAACTGCTGGGCCCGCGTGAGCGTGAAGTCCCACGGTCCTTCATGGGCCTTCCCAAGGCTGACGGGCTCGAGTCTGTCGATGTAGTGCTCGCGCATCAATTCGAGGTTGATCGCGGGGTTCAGCAGCAATCCAAGCCGGTAGCGGCCCGCCGCATCCGTCAGCGTCGCGGGAGGGGGCTGGCCGCCCAGTCGATGGCTGCTCACGCGCAGACGCACGCCAGCCAGGGGCCTGTGCTGTTCGTCCCTCACGGTCCCCTCCATGGACCAGGATGGCTTCATCCGGAGGACCACGTTCCCGGGAGGCGTCACCCAGGCCTCGCCATGGGTGGTCCCGTCCCTGGCTTGGGTCCAGAGCTCCTGCGGAGCAACGGAGACCTCCTCGAAGACGAACCGGCCGTGTGCATCGGTCCGGGTGCTCGACGTGTCTCCTCCTTCCTTCGTGGGACGCAGATGGACGTCCAGGCCGCTCGCGGGAAGTCCCTCGGGTGTCAGCACGAGCCCTTCCAGCCATGTCCTCCTTTGGAGCTCGAGCGTCACGTCCGTGTCCGCGTCCCTCCAGACGTCGTCGTCGAAGGCCTTCGTCCGCCATCCCTTCGCGCTCGCGACCTTCAGGTAGCGGCCCGCGGGAAGGGGACCGGCTCGGAAGCGCCCTTGGGCGTCCGTGAGCGCATCGAAGAATCGAGACCCGTCCTCGTGGATCATCGTCACCTGGGCACCGGGAACAGGTGCCCGCGTGAGCTCTTCGACGACCCTGCCAGAGAAAAAGAAGCCCGGCTCCAGCAACAGCGTCACCCCGTCGCTGCCCGCCGGGATGCCCGGCCGCACGGTCGCGCCCGTGTCGCCCAGGGCCCAGAGGGTGAAGGCCCCGGCGGGCAGGCCCTCGAGCACGAACATGCCGTCGTCCGCCGTCAGCGTCTGTGCGAACACAGGCGCTTCACCCTCACGGGCTTCCACCCAACGTGCGAACCCAGAGGCCATCTCCACGAAGCAGCAGTTCCCGTGATGGAGCCACGGAGAGGCGTGCCGGTGGTCTGATGGCTGCTGAGGACAGGGGCGCTCCGACAGGGTGTCCGCATCCACGCGGGACGCGGACACCTGCACTCCCGCGACCGGACCGCGCGCATCGCGCACGACGCCGGTGATGCGCAGCGAGCCTTCCGCATGCGGAGCCAACAGCGGGGCGAATCGCGCTCTCGCGCGCTCTGTCTCCGCAGCACGAACATGCGGACTCGAGGATGAGTCACCGCCTGGCGGCTCCCGGAAGCACACCACGGCCACGCCCAGTCCGAGGACGAGCACGGCGGCCCACCACCCCAGCTTCCCAGCGCGCATGTGCCGCCAGGATAGCAGCGGACGTCAGGGCGTGGCGAAGCCCACCGCGTGTGCCTCCACGCCCGCGGGAGCCGGGTCCTCGCGGAAGGCGACCCAGGCCTCGCGCTGGGAGTGGCGCGGCACGTACGCCAGCACGAACTCCGTCTCTTCCTTCGGCTCGCGACCGCCTCGAAGCGACACGCGCACGTGGACCTCCTCCGCCGCCGTGTCGCCGTGGTTCGTCACCGTGACGGGCACCCGCCACTCCCGGGCTCTCTCGCTGGCCACTGGCGCGCCCACCTGCACGGTCAGGTCCGGCGGGCCGCTGCCCGTCGTCCATGCGTCCACCGCCAGGTAGCCCATGACCAACGCCATGAGCACGCAGCTCGCGATGAAGACGACGCCCTCCAGCCAGTTCCAGTTCGTCTTCATGATTGGATGAGCAACCTCCCCGCCGAAGCCCCCAGCGTCGACGCCAGGCCCAGCACCACCACCTGCGCCACGCAGATGCTCAGGCCGTTGCCGTTGAACCGGCCGAAGAACCACAACACCAAGCTGCTCGACAGCAGCGCGACCGCGTAGGTGACGAACGTGCCCGCCAGCACGTCCCGGCGCAGGCGGCGGCGCGTGAAGCGGTGCGCGCGGGTGAAGTCGCTCTGGAAGAGGATGAGCCCGCCCAGCAGCAGCGACAGCACGGCGAGCCCCAGCAGGCACCAGGGCGGTGTCTCCACGGCGATCATCACGATCTCCTCCGTGGGCGCCACGTTGGCCGCGAACAACATCGCGCCGCAGAACGCGATGACCAGCTGGCCGGGAACGTGATCCGCGGACTCCAGCCGTTTCTTGTCCTCGTCCTCGTTCTCCTCGCGGTGCTGGCCTCCCAGTTGCGCGGTGCCCACGGACACGCCGATGGCCACCGTGCCGGCCTCCACCACCACCATGCCCACCGCTTCCTGGAGTGACGTGCCCTGTCCGATGCGGCCGATGAGCACGAGCACCCCCAGCGACACGAGCAGCCCCAGCCCCAGCTCCTCCAGCGAGTCCGTGAAGACGTCGAACCAGCACACGTCCCGGCGGAAGCCGCCGTAGCGGTTGTACCCGAGCAGCAACACGTACGTGGCTACCAGGTAGCCCAGCACGCTGGCCGGATGGGACGTGAAGCCCGCCCACCACACCTCCATCGTGTAGAGCAGCGGCAGGCTGAAGAGCAGGCCTCCCGCGATGCCCCGGCCGTATTCTCGCAGGGAGTCCGGCACCGGTCGTCTTCGGCGGGCTGCGTCGGCTGGGAGACTGTCGGCCATCTCAGGCCAGAGTCTAGGTTCGGTTCCTGGAGAGGGAAGTGCCCCGCGCATGACACCGGACACTCCCCGCCGTGCCTGGGGACGAGCCGTCAACCCGCGGGGCTATAATCGCCGCCGTCCATGACCGAGCGTCCCGCCCAATACATCCTCACGCTGTCGTGCCCGGATCAGCGCGGCATCGTCCACGCTGTCTCCGGCTGGCTCGCCGAGCACGGCTGCAACATCCTCGACAGCGCCCAGTACGGCGACCCGCAGACGCGGCTGTTCTTCATGCGCGTGCACTTCGCGGATGAAGAGGGGAAGGCGCAGCCCGCGGCGCTGCGCGAGGCCTTCGGGGCGCTCGCGGGGCGCTTCTCCATGGAGTGGCACCTGCACGACGCGGCGGAGAAGCCCCGCGTGCTGCTGATGGTCTCGAAGATTGGCCACTGCCTGAACGACCTGCTGTATCGCTACCGCAGCGGCATCCTGCCGGTGGAGATCCCGGCCATCGTGTCCAACCACCGGGACTTCTACCAACTGGCCGCGTCCCACGACATTCCGTTCCACCACCTGCCGGTGACGCCGGAGAACAAGGAACGGCAGGAGTCGCGCCTGCTGGAGTTGGTGCGCGAGCAGCGCGTGGACCTGGTGGTGCTCGCCCGGTACATGCAGATCCTCTCCGCGGAGACGTGTGATGCGCTGCGCGGGCGGCTCATCAACATCCACCACTCGTTCCTGCCCAGCTTCAAGGGGGCGCGGCCGTACCAGCAGGCCTACGACCGGGGCGTGAAGCTGATTGGCGCGACGGCCCACTTCGTCACGGGCGACCTGGACGAGGGACCCATCATCGAACAGGACGTGGAGCGCGTGGACCACACGCTGTCACCCGAGGCGCTGACGGCGATGGGGCGCGACGTGGAGAGCGTGGTGCTGGGCCGCGCGGTGACGTGGTTCGTGCAGCACCGCATCCTGCTCAACGGCCACAAGACCGTCGTGTTCCGCTGAATCAGCCGGCGGGGCACGCGGCGCCCGCGCCGAGCACGTCCGCGTCGTGGTGCACCTGCACCGCGCCGGACGCCTCCAGGTGGCGCACGAACAGCGAGCCGAAGACCTCCGCGTTGCCGCTCAAGTTGAGCTGGGCCTGGGGCGCGTAGAGGTTGCCCGCGAGCGTGCTGCCCGCGGAGATGTCCAACGCCTGCGAGCCCGCCACGTAGACACGCACCCGCGAGGGCAGGGCGGCGGACCCCAGCGTGAGGTCGCCGGACACGATGAAGCCCCCTGCGAGGAAGAGGTCCAGTTCGCCAGGAGGCTGCACGTCCACGGTGAGTGCTTCCTTCAGGTCCACGCCACCGGGGATGAACAGCGCGGTGCGACCCCGGATGCGCAGCGTGGCCCGGCCCGGCCCCGCGATGCGCGTCAGCAGGAAGCGGCCACAGGGCAGCTCCAGCACGCGCTCGCCGGTGACGTCCGTCAGCGTCGCCGGGTCCAGGCCGATGGCCGCGTTGTCGTTGTCCACGGTGTGGTGGGCGATGAGCGCGGCCGGGTCGAAGCGGGAACCCTCGTCGCAGTCACAGGGGATGACCGAGGGCACGGGCTCGCGGCGCAGCTCCGACGCCTGGGCAGGGCCCGGAGAGAACTCCGGAGGGACGGTGAGCACGCCGCCCACGGTGAGCGCGGCGAGCCCCACGTCCCCGTTCACCCGAGCGTCACCGGTCACGGTGGCGGAGGTGCCGGGTCCGGAGAGGGGACCGTTGCTGTCCAGGCCGCCGCCCACCGTGAGCGGGCTGCTGATCTGGACGCCCCCCACCTGGAGCAGGCCACCCACCGTGACGCGGTCGTTCGCGGACAGGACTCCATTCACGCCCACGTCGCCGCCCGTGCCACCGGGGGCGTAGGGGCCCGCGGAGCTTCGGAACGCATCCACGGTGAAGGGGGCACTGAGGGACAGTCCCTCGCAGGAACACGCCGCGCGGCGGAACAGCGTCTGCGCCAGTTGGCCGCTGCACACCTGAGGCCCCGACGCGGGATTGCCCAGCAGGAGCGGAGGCCCGCTGTCCTCGCAGTGCGCTGCCCATTCATCCGGAACGTCGGTCCCCGCGTCGGGTGAGCGCAGCGTGGCCACCGGATCATCCACCGTGCACCCTGCACCCAGCAGCGCGGTCCAGGCCATGAACCCCGCGATGTGGAGCCTCATTGCGGCGACAGCTCCCGGAGCCGCGCGCGCGACGCCGCGCTCAGTGGCGAGTCCGGATGCAGCGAGAGGAACTCACCCAGCGCTCGGGCCTCCGCGGCCGTGTCGCCCAGGGCGCGGTGGGCTTCCGCCACGCCGTGGCGCGCCTCCGGATCCAACATGCCACCGGGTTGCAGCCGCACCGCGTCCTGGTACTGGCGCAGGGCGCCTCGCGCGTCGCCCAGGTGCTCCAGCCGCAGCGCCCCCGACGCCACGCGCGCGACGTACGCCGCCAACGACGACGGCTCCGCGCGGATGACGCGCAGGTAAAGCCCTTCCGCTTCCTTCCAATTCCCCGCCGAACGGAACGCGTTGGCCTGTCGCAGCAGGTCCTCCGGTTTCGACGACTCCTTCACGGTGATGCTCGGACGCAGTGGCCGGGGATGCTCGATGACGAAGGGCTCGGGCGGCGCGGGCGGGGGCAGGGGCACCGGCTCCAGCGTGGCCATCCGCGTCGGCTCCGGCACGGCCGGCGTCAACACCTGCGGGTGCGGCTGCGCGGGCCGCGCATAGCGCCACACGGCGGCGGCCGCGGCTCCGGTGAAGACGAGCGCCGCGCCCGCCATCAGCCACACGGGAGGCCGCCTGCGTCTTCGCGGAGGCTCCGGCGCCTGCTGGAGCGCCGCGTCCAACGCCGCCTGGACGAGCGCGCTCGAACGCTGCCGGGACAGCCGCCGCGCGGGCCCACTGCCGTTGTCCAGGGGCCGCAGCAGGTCGTCCAGCGGCTCACCGTCACCGTCGTCGGGGGGGCGGGGGCTCATGACGATTCCCCCTCGGGTGCCTCGCCATCCGAGGCCAGCGCGCGCAGGGCGGTGCGTCCCAGGCGCAGGCGGCTGCGCACGGTCTCGAAGGGGACGCCCAGCTCTGTCGAAATCTCCTGCACGCTCAATTCCAGGACGTGGTGCAGCACCAGCGCGTGCCGCTGCTCCGTCGACAACCTGTCCAGTAACGTCACCAGATGACGGCGGTGCACGTATTCGTCCGCCGGCGCTTCGTCGGACGGCACCGCCAACAACTCCACCGGGTCCCCACTGTAGCGGGCCTCGCGGCTGCGTGAACGCTTGAGCCACGCGAACGTGGTGCGCACCACCACCCGGTCCACCCAGCCATGGAAACGCCCGTCGCCGCGATAGGTGGGCAGGCCCCGCACCAGCGCGATGAGCGACTCCTGGGCGATGTCCTCCACGTCCATGTCCCCCCGCACCAGGTAGCGCACCAGGTTGCGCACGCGCGGCAGCAGCTCCAGGAGCAGGGACTCCGTCGCGTCGCGCTGTCCCCGCATGGCCGCCGTCAGCCGGGCGTCCTCGCCACGGGGCGCGACGGTCGCATGTGAGCCCGAGCTCCTCATGCCCCCCAAGGAGAAGGGACGCCGCCAATTCGGGTCATCGGTGCTCACGGAAAAATCACCATCCCCACGCCCAGTCGGGGACGCACGGACGCACCGTCCTCCCGGAGCACGAAATCGCCGTCCACCGCGTAGCCCAGCCGTGGGCGTCCCAGGAGCACCTCTCCCGACAGCGCCGCCTCCAACGCGAGCGCCGGCCCCAGCCGCCACGCCACCCGCACCGCCGGCCCCACAACGAAGGCCACCACCCTGCGAGAGGGCGCCGGCTCCACCTCCGCGGCCCGCGCCTCCGTACGCCGCCAGAAGCCCGCGACCCCCGCCCCCAGGCCTACCGTGCCCTCCCACGCGCCCGTCTTCACGAAGGGCACGTCCGCCCACGCCAGCGCGGAGCCCTGCGTGAGGCGGATGTCCGCGTACGCGTCCTGAAGGTGCACCGGCAGCGCCGCCAGCACCTGCGCGCGAAGGCGCAGCACGCGGCCCGCCCATCCCGCGCCCACGGACAGACCCTGCTGTCCCCAGGGGTGATAACCGTCCAGCGCCGCGTGCACGCCCACCTGGACGAAGGCCCCGTCCGCCGGAGCCACTGGAGCCGCGACGACCGGAACCGGCGCGGCAGGGGGCGGAGGAGGCGCAGCCACCACGGGAGGCGGGGGAGGGGGCGCGACCACTTCCCCCAGCGGTTCGCCCGCGTCCACCGCGCGCAACGCCGAGCGCACCGCCAACGCCAGGGCCTCCGCGCCCACGGACCACATCAGCGTCTCCGGTGCACCCTCCACCCGCGCGCTCCGCACGAACAGGTGTCCCGTGCGCGGAGCCGCCACCGACACCCGCAGCTCCGCCCCGTCGCGCGTGAACCACAACACCGCGCGAGCGTCCTTCCGCGAAGCCAGCCGCTCCGCCTCACGCCACGCACCGCCGGGGCTCGAGTCCATGGACGGACCTGCTTCCATCTCCAGCACCACCGGCAGGTCGCTGCTCTGCCCGCGCACCCGCTCCTGCAGTGCGCGGTCCTCGGTGGACGCCACGCGCACGACTGCCCGCCACGGCCCGGCCGCCCACGCGGGGCTCCACAGCCCCAGCACCAGGGCCAGCACCACCACGCGCTGCCTCGCCACGGCCTCCAACACGGACATGCAGTAAAACCTACCTTCCAGGGAATTCTACTGGAAGCACCTCGCCGTGTGGATTGCTTGTCACGCTCCGGTGGGGAGGGCGGGAG